>NZ_JBZAYE010000958.1:0-2028 GCF_058244205.1 Variovorax sp. 20P10.2.4 | reverse complement strand
GGGTGACGATGAATTCGCGGCGGATCATGGGAGTCTCCAGGGATGTTCTGGTGCGCGTGCCTCGGGGCTACGCGTTGAAATGCAGCCGCAGGCCCGGCGCGGGCCAGGGCAGCGAGACGAGCTGTCCGGTGCCCGACAGCGTGACGTAGGCGGTCTGCATGCCGGGCCCGCCGAAGCAGAGATTGGTGACGTAGCTGTCGGGGAAGACCAGCTGCCGCAGCAGCGTGCCGTCGGGCGCGATGACCGAGACCGCGCCGGTGATCAGCGTGGCCACGCAGACGTTGCCGCCGGCCTCGAGCGCGAGGCTGTCGAAGCGCTGGAAGCCCGGCAACCCGCAGACGATGCGCCCGCCATGCGGCGAGGGAAAGGGATGCTTGCGCACCACGCCGGGCTCGACGATGTCGAAGGCCCACAGCCGCGCCGTCTCGGTCTCGGCCACGTAGAGCACGCGCGCGTCGGGCGAGAGGCCGATGCCGTTCGCCGACAGCAGCGGATAGGCCACCTCGACGATGCGCGAGCCGTCGGGCAGCGCGTAGTAGACGCCGCCGTAGTCGCGCAGCCGCGCATGCTTCTTGCCGAAGTCGGTGAAGTAGAAGCCGCCGTGCGCGTCGAACACGAGGTCGTTCGGCGACGACAGCCGATGGCCGTCGCAATGCGTGTAGAGCAGCGTGTGCTCGCCCGTGCGCAGGTCGAAGCGGCGGATGCTGCCGCCTTCGTAATCGGCCGCGGGCCCGGTCGAGGTGAAGCGGCCCGGCACATAGGCGCTGCCGCCGTTGTCGCAGACATAGAGCGCGCCATCGGGCCCGATCGCCGCCCCGTTCGGACCACCGCCGCAATCGGCGACGACGTGGCGCTCGCCATCGGGCGAGATCCGCACGACGAGGCCCGCGCGCATCTCGACCAGCAGCACCGAGCCGTCGCCCAGCGCCACCGGCCCTTCAGGAAATTGCAGACCCTCGGCCAGAATCCTCATGCGTTCCTTCGTGCCGCCTTCGATGCCATGGGGCTCGAAAAGGGCTTGTCTCTCAATGATTCGAGCGCTGAAGATACGTGAGGGGCCGTGGCGGCTCAATCACAATTAACTCATGCGAGAAATGATCAAAAGTCATTGCTCGCGGGCGCGAGTCGGGGCGCTCGGACGGCGCGTTCAGGCGGCGCGGATCCAGCGACCGGACGCGGGGTCCGGCATCGCCGCTTCGCCGTTCACCAGCACCTGCTCTTGCGTCAGCCGCGATGCGGTCGAGGGATCGACGTCGAAGCGGATCTCCATCGCGCGGACCAGCGCCTCGTCCTCGAGCGGCAGCTCCCAGGTCAGGAATACCTGCAGGGTGTCGCGCTCCGCGCCGAAGTCCGCGGCATCGAATCCCTCGCCATCGCGCCGTATCACGGCATGCGGCTGGCAGGTGTCGAACAGCATCACCGTGCCGCGCGCGAGCGGAATGCGCACGCCGGCCGATGGAAAGTGCACGTCGAGGCCGAGGTCCTCGCCGAGGAAGAGGTTGCAGAAGAGCGCGCCGCCGTACTGCGCGCCGTCGTGGTGGTAGCGCGCGCCGCGGCAGGCCATCAGTGCCACGTCGGCATTGCCCGGCAGGCCGGGCAATCCCTGCGTGCGCGCCCAATCGGCCACCGCCTGCACGCATTGGCCGTACGCGGGCCAGCGCGTTCTCGCGCGTGCCAGTGACAGCGGCTCGACGTCGCCGGGCTCGAGCATCAGCTGCGTGCTCGCGTCGCGCCGCCAGTCGGCCACCAGCCGTGCTGGCGGCTCGGGAATCTCCAGCCTCGACGCGAGCACGACCGGGCTCACGCTGCGGCTGCGCAAGGCATCGCCGCGCCAGAAGTACGAGGTCAGGCGCTCAGGCATGGCGAGATGGGAAGGGACGGGAGCCATCGGCCGGCAGTGTAGGGCTCGATGGATTGAGGGGCCGCCGCCTTCAAGGTCGCTCGGCGCGCCACCAGGCCAGCACGGCACCGAGCAACACCAGCACGGCCAGCACCGCGGGCACGGCCGCGATCGCACCGCGAAAGGCC
>NZ_JBZAYE010000957.1:0-2029 GCF_058244205.1 Variovorax sp. 20P10.2.4 | reverse complement strand
ACGCGCGCCATCGCATCGGCCGGAATGCCCGGCCCGTTGTCGAGCACGTCCACCACGCCGTGGCCGCTCACCGCATGCAGCTTCACGTCGACCACGCCGCCCTCGGGCGCATAGCGCAGCGCGTTGTCGATCAGGTTGTCGAACACGCTGCGCAGCTCGGCCGCGGGCGCGAACACCACGGGCGCGATGCTGCCCTCGAAGCCCACGTCGACCTGGCGCGCATCGGCCAGCACCATAAGCTGGCTCACGCTCTCGCGCAGCAGCACCTCGATGTCGACCGCCTCGCGCGCCGTCGCGCGGCGCGGCGCGTCCTGGCGCGAGAGGCTCAGCAGCTGCTCGATCAGGTGCTTGGCGCGCGTCACGCCGGCCTCGAGCTGATTGAAGCGTTCGGTGGCCTCGCCGGCCGGGATGTGCGAGCGCAGGTTCTCGATCTGCAGGCCGATCGCGGCCATCGGCGTGCGCAGTTCGTGCGCGGCGTCCTGCACGAAGCGGCGCTGCGTGGCGAAGGCGCTGCGCACGCGGCCCAGCAGGTGGTTGAAGGAGGCGACCAGCGGCGCGATCTCGTCGGGCACGCGCGCCAGCGGCAGGTCGGTGGGACTGCGCTCGTCCTGCGAGGCCACGTCGCGCGCCACCGCGCGCAGCGAGCGCGAAGCGGCCGAGACGATCAGCCACAGCGCGAGCAGCGCCACCGGCAGCAGCAGCGTGATCGGCAGGCCCTCGAGCAGCGCGCGGCGCAGGGCGCGCTGGCGCCGGTAGTCCTCGTTCTGCAGCACCTGCACGCGCCGCTGGTCGGCATGCGTGCCGGGCTCGGCCGTGAAGGCGCGCCAGTGGGCCCAGGGCTGCGGCCCGGTGCGCAGGTCGCCGAAGCCCGGGCGTGGCTGCAGCGGCATCGGCAGGTCGGGCCAGGAGCTGCTGAGCAGCCGGCTGCCGTCGGGGCTCCAGATCTGCACCACGAAGGCGCCGTGCTCGAGCACGGCATCGCTGTTCAAGAGGCGCGGCGTGCGCGACTGGTCGCCGCCCGCGTACGACTCGGCCACCAGCCGCATCTGGTCGTCGAGCGCGTTGTGCACCAGGTTGCCGTAGGCCAGGAACGAGAACCAGGCCGTGAGCACCGCCGCCGCGAGATGCAGCGTGATGAGCCACAGCAGCAGCTGGGTGCGCAGCGAACGCGGCCGGCGCCAGCCGCCCTTCTCCCCCGTCACGCGGCGACGCGCCAGCCGAGACCGCGCACGTTGCGGATCGACTCGGCACCGAGCTTGCGGCGCATGCCGTGGATCAGCACGTCGATCGCGTTGCTCGTGACCTCTTCGCCCCAGCCGTAGATGCGGTTCTCGAGCTGCTCGCGCGAGAGGATCGCGCCCGGGCGTTCGAGCAGCGCATGCAGCAGCGCGAACTCGCGCGCGGTCAGGGCCTCGCGGTTGCCGTTGACCACCACCTCGCGCGTCGTGAGATCGAGCTGCAGCGCGCCGCTGCCCACCAGCGAATGCGCGGCGCCGTCGCGGCGGCGCACGATGGCGCGCATGCGCGCGAGCAATTCGCGAAATTCGAAGGGCTTGAGCAGGTAGTCGTCGGCGCCGAGATCGAGGCTGTGGATGCGGTCGTCGAGGCCGTCGCGCGCCGTGAGCACCAGCACCGGCGTGGCATCGCCGCGTTCGCGCGCGCGGCGCAGCACCTCGGTGCCGTCCTGGCGCGGCAGGCCCAGGTCGAGCAGCACGCAGGTGTAGCCGCCATCGCCGAGCGCGCTTTGCGCGAGCTCGCCGTCGCGCACCCAGTCGGCCGACCAGCCCGCGCCCTCGAGCGCCTGTTTCAGGCTGCGCCCGATCATTTCATCGTCTTCCACCAGCAGAACGCGCATCGCAGCGACTCCTCATATCACGCAGAAAGCGCCGCACCGCCTTGCGGCACGGCCGTGCGCCAGGGGGCATCGGGTCCGGGCCGCAAGGTAGCACGCGAACGGGATGATCGGTAGTGCCTGCGCCGCGGCGCAGACTAAGGGCGAATACTTAGACGGTGCTTAGGCGCCGGGCGC
>NZ_JBZAYE010000956.1:0-2034 GCF_058244205.1 Variovorax sp. 20P10.2.4 | reverse complement strand
CGACCAGCGCCGGGATGTCGGAGCGCCGCTCGCGCAGCGGCGGCACGCGCAGCGGCAGCACGTTGAGGCGGTAGTAGAGGTCCTCGCGGAACTGGCCGCGGCGCACCAGCTCGGGCAGGTCGCGCGAGGTGGCGGCGATCACGCGCGCATCGAAGGGAATCAGCTTGTTCGAACCCAGCGGCTCGATCTCCCCTTCCTGCAGCGCGCGCAGCAGCTTGGCCTGCAGGCCCAGCGGCATGTCGCCGATCTCGTCGAGGAACAGGCTGCCGCCGTCGGCCAGCTTGAACTTGCCCTCGCGCCCGCGCTTGTCGGCGCCGGTGAAGGCGCCCGGCGCGACGCCGAAGAACTCGGCCTCGAGCAGGGTGTCGGGCACGGCCGCGATGTTGAGGCTCACGAACTGGCCCTTGGCGCGCGCCGAGGCCGCATGGATCGCATGCGCGAGCAGCTCCTTGCCGGTGCCGGTTTCGCCGAGCAGCAGCACCGGGCTCGCCGACTGCGCCGCGCGGCGCGCATGGCGCTTGACCTCGACCGCGGCCGGGCTGCTGCCGATGAAGCTCGCGAAGGTGTACTTGGAACGCCGCTGGCCCTCGGCCGCCTGCTGGTAGAGCGGGTTGTTGCGCTGGCTCGCGAGCTCGCGCCGCGCATCGTCGAGGTCGCGCTGCAGCAGCGCGAACTTGCTGATCAGCGGCTGCAGGGTGGTCTCGGGCTGGTCGAACAGCACGATGCCGATGGCGCCGATCACCTCGCCCGCGCCGTCGGCACGCTCCTCGCGCAGCGGGATGCGGCTCACGACGAAGGTGCCCGCCTTGTTGGTCAAGAGGTCGATCAGGATCGGCTCGCCGCTCTCGAGCACGCGGCGCATCTGGGTGTTGGGGATCACGTCCTCCACCATGTGGCCGAGGAACTGGTCGATCGACGAGAAGCCCAGCGCGGGCAGGAAGCGCCGGTAGCCCTCATTGACCCAGACGATGCGCCCGCTGCGGTCGACCAGGAACATGCCCTGGCTCATGCGCGAGAACAGGTGGAACATGGAACGCGCGGCCAGCGCGAGGATGCCGTCGGCATCGAGCGGCAGGGCGGAGGGCGCGGCGGCGGTGGAGGCAGGCATGCGCGGATCGTAGCCTGCATCAATCCGCAACAAATCCGGCATCGCCGGCCGGCGCGGCCGGGTCAGAATGCACGGGCGCGCGAGCCGGCACCGCGATCGAAAACCACACCAGGAACAGGGTGCCGCCGCCAGGCAGCGATGGGCCCCCTGCCCGCCACCCACGCGCCCCGCCAGAACGCCTCGCCCCGCTCCCGTGTCCCCACCGGCCTGCGTTGCACCTGTCTTCAGGAGACCTTCAGCATCGCCTCAGGCGAGCCTAAGTTAATCAATCGTTTGATTTTCGGCATGGTGTAATCGCCCGCATGAAGTCCACGGCCCCTCCCTCGACGCTGCCGGCGCGCAAGACCGCCTCCGCCCCGCGCGCGCCGCGCAGCGACGGCGCCGAGGCGCGCCAGCGGCTGCTCTACACCGCGCTGCGGCTGTTCGCGCAGAAGGGCTTCGCCAAGACCTCCACGCGCGAGATCGTGCGCGAGGCCGGGGTCAACATCTCGGCCATCAGCTACTACTTCGGCGACAAGGCCGGCCTCTATGCCGCCACCTTCAGCGAGCCCATGGGCGGCAACGCGGGCGACTTCGTGGCGCTCTACGCCGCGCCCGGCCTCTCGCTCGAGGAATCGCTGCGCATCTTCTTCGCCAAGATGGTCGAGCCCTTCGACCAGGGCGAGGTGGTGCGCCAGTGCATCCACCTGCACATGCGCGAGATGCTCGAACCCACCAGCCTGTGGGCCAAGGAGCTCGAGCGCGACATCAAGGACCCGCACCGCGCGATCGCGGCGATGCTGTGCCGCCACCTCGGCGTGGCCCGCGCCGACGACGACATCCACCGGCTGACCTTCGCGATCACGGGCCTCGCGATGCAGCTGTTCGTGAGCCAGGACGTGATCGAGGCGATCCGTCCCGCGCTGCTGCGCACGCCGCGCGCCGTC
>NZ_JBZAYE010000955.1:0-2036 GCF_058244205.1 Variovorax sp. 20P10.2.4 | reverse complement strand
CGGCGCTCACGGCCGCGCCGTCGAGCCCCATGCCGAAGCCGAAGATCAGGATCGGGTCGAGCACCGCGGTGACGAAGGCGCCGATCAGCGTGACCATCATGGCGCGCCGCGCGTCGCCGACCGCGCGCAGCAGCGCCGAGCAGGCCATGCCGATCCCGAGCAGCGGCATCGTGTGCACCGTGATCGCGAGGTAGCGCTGCGCGAAGCGCGCGGTCTCGCCCTCGGCGCCCAGCGCATGCACGGCCGGGCCGAGGAAGAAGGCGGTGCCGCTGCCGGCCACCAGCGAGATCGCCGCCATCAGCACCAGGCTCGCGGTGGCGATGCGGCGCGCATCGTGCGCGCGGCCCGCGCCCACGGTGCGCGAGACCACGGCCGCGATGCCGATCATCAGCCCGATGCACAGCGAGGTGTGGAAGAAGCCGACCACGCCCGCGAAACCCACGGCCGCGGCGATGGCCTTCTCGCCGAGCAGCGAGATGTAGAACAGGTTGATCAGGTCGACCGCGAACACCGCGATCAGGCCGATGGCGCCGGTGCCCGCCATCACGCAGACATGCCGCAGCAGCGAGCCCGTGACGAACCTCGGCCGGGCCATGTCTCCCCCCATTGCGCTTTCTGGCATGCAAAATCCTCGCTGTGGCCTAATTACGCCTTCGAACTTCACTTTTACCCGAGCTTTCCATGCCCAAGAAAATCCGTACCGAAGCCGACCGTCTCGCCAGCCCGAAGCCCGTGCCCCTGCCCGGCTTCACCCTGCCGCGCAACGGTGGCGGCCAGAAGGTCAGCCTCGAGCGCGGCACCGCGACGCGCAGCAAGAAGAACCCCGGCAAGCGCGCCAAGAAGGGCGGCTGATCCGGCCTTCGCCGCCACGGCCCGCCGGGCCGGTGGTGCGAAACCCCCGACAAACGCGCCCGCGGGCGCGTTTCGTCGTTGAGGGGCCCCTGCCAGGGGCTATAACCCTTCGATGTCCGACGACAACCAGATCCTGATCCCGCCCTCGTTCTTCGCCGTCTACACCGACGCGCGGCAGCGGCTGCGCGAGCCCATCGGCGTGGTGCGCGAGCGCTACGAGATCTGCGAGGACCTGGCCAGCCACCTGGTGGGCCATGCGCAGATCCAGCACCACACCGAGGTGCCGGTCGAGAGCGAGATCCTGGCGCGCATCCGCGCCGGCCTGGCCGTGCCCGAGGCGGGCCTGCAGCCGGCCGAGGCCGACTGGGTGGTGCAACGGCTGGCCGAGCTGCTGGGCTGGCCCGGGCCCGAACCGGTGCCGTCCGGGGACTGAACCCGGCGCCGCCGCCATGCTGCTCCAGGTCGGCGAACTCGCGCGGCGCACCGGGCTCACGGTGCGCACGCTCCACCACTACGACGCCATCGGCCTGCTCGCGCCCTCGGCGCGCTCGGAGGCCGGCTACCGGCTCTACGGCGCCGACGACATCGCGCGGCTGCACGCGATCCAGGCGCTGCGGCTGCTCGGGCTGCCGCTGGCCGAGATCGGCGGGCTGCTGGGCGCGGGCGGCGAATCGCTGCCCGCGATCGTCGCGCGCCAGATCGCCGCGCTCGACCGGCAGATCGCGCAGGCCACCACGCTGCGCGAGCGGCTCGCGCTGCTCGAACAGCGGCTGGCCGAGGGCGGCCGGCCCGACACCGGCGACTGGCTCGCGACGCTCGAGCAGATGAGCACCTACGGCCGCTATTTCAGCCCGGAGGAGATCCGCGCGCTGATGGCGAACTGGAAGGCGGTGGCCGACCAGTGGCCGCCGCTGATCGCCGAGGTGAGCGAGTGCATGGCGCGCGGCGTGCCGGCCGATGCGCTCGAGCTGCAACCGCTGGCCGCGCGCTGGATGACGCTGATGGGCCAGTGGATGGACGGCAACTACGACCTGATCGAGCGCTGGGGCGAGATGTACCGCAGCGAGCCGGTGGCGCGGCGCGACGACGGTCCCTCGGCCGCGCTGATCGGCTACATCGAAGAGGCCATCGGCCTGCGCATGGCCGCGCTGCTGCGCCACCTCGACGCCGAGGACTTCGCGCGC
>NZ_JBZAYE010000954.1:0-2039 GCF_058244205.1 Variovorax sp. 20P10.2.4 | reverse complement strand
CGATTCCGCTGACCGGGCCCTTCGCGGCCGAGGCGCGCGCGGTGCAGCAGGGCGCCGAACTCGCGGTCAAGGAATTCAACGCGGCCGGCGGCCGGCGCGCCGAGCTGCTGGTGCGCGACGACAAGCTCAACCCGCAGGAGGCCGTCACGCGCACGGTCGAGCTCATTGAGAAGGACCGCGCGCACTTCATCGTGGGCTCGGTGTCGGCGGCGGTGCAGCTGTCGGTCAACAACGCGACCAAGCAGCGCAAGATCATCTACAACTCGGTGAGCCAGTCCGACTCGATCAACGAGGCCAAGGACTTCAGCAAGTACACCTTCCACGAGTGCCTGAACCCGCACATGACCGCGGGCGCGGTGGCGCGCTACGCCTTCCCGAAGATGGGCAAGCGCGTGGTCTTCCTCACGGCCGACTACGCCTACGGCCACGAGATGTCGCGCGGCTTCCTCGCGGCCGGCAAGGCCTTCGGCATCGAGGTGCTGGCCGACATCCGCCATCCGCTGGGCCAGACCGACTTCTCGAGCTACTTCCCGCGCATCCTCGCGCTCAAGCCCGACGTGCTGGTGGTCTGCAACTTCGGCCGCGACCAGTCGATCGCCTTCCGCCAGGCCGGCGACTTCGGCGTCAAGCAGAAGTCGAAGATCATCGCGCCGCTCTTGATGCACTCGGGCCGCATGGTCGACGGCCACGAGGTGTATGCCGACATCATCGGCGGCACCGGCTACTACTGGGGCATGGAGGAGAGCACGCCCTCGGCGCGCGCCTTCAACACGGCGTTTCGCGCGGCCAACGGCGGCACCGCGCCGACCGACTACGCGGGCCTGGGCTATGCGGGCGTGCGCAACCTGCTGGCCGCGGCGAAGCAGGCCGGAAGCACCGACAGCGACCGCGTGGCCGAGGCGCTGCAGGCCCTCAGGAGCGACGCCTACAAGGGGCCGACCTACTATCGCGCCTGCGACCACCAGTCGGTGCAGTCGGTGCTGATCGTGGAATCGAAGCCCGCCGCGCAGGCCAAGGGCAAGGACGACATCTTCCGCATCGTCGCCACCGAGGCACCCGACGAGGCGCGCATGCGCAGCTGCGCCGAGCTGGGCCACGCCTGAGAGCCTCGCCGTGGAACTCTCCGTCTCCCTGCTGCTCCAGCAGCTCTTCGTGGGCCTGGCGCTCGGTGCCATCTACGTGCTGGTGGCCGTCGGCCTGTCGCTCATCTTCGGGCTGCTGGGCGTGGTCAACTTCGCGCACGGCGCCTTCTACATGCTGGGCGCCTACGTGGCGGTCTACGCCTACGGCCTCACCGGCAGCTTCTGGTGGTGCCTGCTGCTGGTGCCGCTCGCGGTCGGCCTGCTGGGGCTGGTGGCCGAGCGCTGGCTGATCCGGCCGCTGTACGGCCGCGGCGTCGACTACCCGCTGCTGCTGACCTTCGGGCTGGCCTACGTGCTGGTCGACGGCGTGCGCATGGTCTGGGGCGTGCAGGGCGAGGCCTTCGCCACGCCCGAGGCGCTGCGCGGCGCGGTCGACCTGGGCTTCGGCGTGTTCCCGCTCTACCGGCTGTTCCTGCTCGGCCTGTGCGCGGCACTGCTGCTGGCGCTGTGGCTGTTCATCGAGAAGACGCGCCTGGGCCTGGTGATCCGCGCCGGTGCGCGCGACCCGCTGGTGCTCAAGGTGCTGGGCATCGACGTGGGCCGCGTGTGGCTCCTGATCTTCGGCCTCGGCACCGCGCTCGCGGGCCTGGCCGGGCTGCTGGCGGCGCCGCTGCGCGGGGTGAATCCCGAGATGGGCGGCTCGGTGCTGATCGAGGCCTTCGTGGTCACCGTGATCGGCGGCATGGGCTCGCTGGTCGGCGCCATCGTGGCCGGCCTGCTGGTGGGCGTGGTGGTGGCGATGACCACGCTGTTCCAGCCCGAGCTCGCCGAACTCGCCATCTTCGCGCTGATGGCCGCGGTGCTGATCCTGCGGCCCAACGGGCTGTTCGGCGCGCGCGACTGAAGGCGCGCCCTTCGCTTCCAACGCTTTCCAGACCATGTCCACCACCACTTCCT
>NZ_JBZAYE010000953.1:0-2043 GCF_058244205.1 Variovorax sp. 20P10.2.4 | reverse complement strand
GGACTGAAGGGCTTGCACACGTAGTCGTCGGCGCCGATCTCCAGCCCCAGCAGGCGATCGACCTCCTCGACACGCGCGGTGACCATGATCACCGGCACCGCGCCGAGGCGCCGCAGGTCGCGGCAGATCTCCACGCCGTCGCGCCCGGGCAGCATCAGGTCGAGCAGCACCAGGTCGGGCCGCTGCGCATGGAAGGCCGGCAGCGCCGCGTTGCCGTCGGCGACCCAGTGGTGCGTGTAGCCGGCCGCCGCGAGGTAGTCGCCGAGCACGGCCGCCAGCCGCGGCTCGTCCTCGACGACGAGCACATGGCCCAGGGTCGGAAGGCCCGGGCTCATTGAAAGACCTTCGTGCTTCGCACTGCGGTGCGAGATTGCTTGGGGCGGCCCGGCGCGGCGCTCATCCGTCGATCCCCGGCAGGTCGATGACGATGCGCAGTCCGCCGAACGGCGAGGCCTGGGCCTGGATGCGGCCCTCGTGCGCCTCGACGATGTTGCGGCAGATCGCCAGGCCCAGCCCGCTGCCGCCGCTGGCGCGGTTGCGCGAGCCCTCGACGCGGTAGAAGCGCTCGAACAGCTTCTCGAGCTTGTCGAGCGGCACGCCGGGCGCGCTGTCTTCCACCACGATGCGCACGCCGCCCTCGTGGCGGTCGGCGCGCACCTGCACCACGCCGCCGCGGTCGGTGTAGCGCAGCGAGTTCTCGAGCAGGTTCGCCGCCAGCTGCTGCAGCCGCCGCTCGTCGCCGCTGATGGACAGCGGTGCCTGCGCGATCCGTACCCGCAGCTCGAGGCCCTCCGCTTCCAGCCGGCCCTGCATGCTGCCGACCGCCGCGCGCAGCACGGTGGCGACGTCGATCGGCGTGCGCCGGTAGGTCATCGCGCCGATGTCGGTCAGCGAGAGGTCGTGCAGGTCGTCGACCAGCTTGCCCAGCCGGCCGACCTCGGCATGCATCGCATCGACCGACTGCGCGGTGGTCGAGCGGATGCCGTCCTGGATCGCCTCGAGCTCGGCGCGGAGCACCGCCAGCGGCGTGCGCAGCTCGTGCGAGATGTCGGCCATGAAGGTGCGGCGCGCGCGCTCGGTGTGCTCCAGCGTCTGCGCCATGCGGTTGAAGTCCTTCGCGAGATGGCCGAGCTCGTCGTTCGAGCCGACCTCGATGCGCGAGGCGTAGTCGCCGGCGGCCAGCCGCTGCGTGGCGCCGGCCATGCCGCGCACCCGCCGCAGCAGCGCACGCGACAGCACGAAGGTCAGCAGCGCCGCCACCGCGATCGAGCCCAGGCCGATCAGCGTCAGGGCCTTGAACTGTCGCTCGAGGAAGCGCGCGTCGTCCTTGGGCAGCACGTCCTCGAAGGGCACCATCGCCACCCAGCCGACGATGCGCCCGTCGACCGTCACCGGCAGCCGGATCGAGTCCGGCCCGACCGAGGGATTGCCGACCACGCGGCGCAGCTGCGCGTCGAGCAGGCCGATGCGCGCAAGGGCGCCGGTCTGGTCGGACGAGG
Organism: Variovorax sp. 20P10.2.4; assembly: GCF_058244205.1. NCBI lineage: Bacteria > Pseudomonadati > Pseudomonadota > Betaproteobacteria > Burkholderiales > Comamonadaceae > Variovorax > Variovorax sp. 20P10.2.4. Next base: position 544 of record NZ_JBZAYE010000953.1, on the reverse strand, counting down.
CGAGCTGCGGCGCCGGATCCACGCCGGGCTCGCGCGCGATCGGCAGCACCAGCTCCATCCAGTTGCGGAAGTCCTGCCGCAGGAACTGCCAGTCGCCATGCGCCGCGTAGGCCGCAGCCACGCGCGGCAGCATCTCCTCGACATGCGCGCGGCCCTGCTGGTTGAGGTAGCCGAGGAAACCGCGCGCGAACACGAAGCGCATGGCGCCGGCCTGAACCACCACCACGGCGGCGCAAGCCACCAGCAGGAAGAAGAAGAGCTTGGTCCGGATGCCGATTCTCATGATGGATGCCGATGATGCCGCGCGGGCCGATGGCACGGGCGGCCCTGCGGCGATTGGCTGCGCGACGGCCCGCAAAAGCAAGCAAGGCCATGTCGGGGGTACGATCTTCACAGTTGCTCCACATTGCACTCGCAAGATGGCGACCTCGGAACCGGATTCCCCCTCCCATGTCTTCCCATCTCGCAGTGCACGCCCGTGCGCGCCAGGCCTCGCGCGCGTCGCGGGCCCTCCTTTCCCTCCTGGGTGCCTGCGCGCTCGCGG
>NZ_JBZAYE010000952.1:0-2046 GCF_058244205.1 Variovorax sp. 20P10.2.4 | reverse complement strand
TCGACCCCGAGGTGGAGGCCATCGCCGGTGCCGCCGTGCAGGCGATAGCGCGCGAGGGCGCCAGCGTCGAGACCGTGCAGCTCGACTTCGCATCGCTCGAGAAGCATTTCCTGGTCGTGCTGCAGTCGCTGCTGGCCGCGCGCGTGGGCGCCAACCTCGAGCGTTTCGGCAACCGGCTCGATGCCTCGCTGATCGATGCGGTGCAAAAGGGCCGCCGCCACACGGCCGTCGACCTGCACGAGGCCACCTTCGCCAAGACGCGTTGCTTCAACGAGCTGCAGGCGCTGTTCGAACGCTTCGACGTGCTGGTGTCGCCCACGCTGTCGGCGCCGCCGCTGCCCATCGACATGGACGTGAGCGGCGAGATCGAGATCGCCGGCCGGCCCGCGGGCACGGTGCGCGGCGCCTGGTATCCCTACACCTATCCGATGAACCTCACGGGCCATCCCGCGCTGTCGATGCCCTGCGGCTGCAGCGCCATCGGCCTGCCGATCGGGCTGCAGCTCGTGGGCCGCTGGTACGACGACCACTATCTGCTCGATGTCGCAGCGCTGGTCGAGCAGGCGCTCGGTTGAGCGATCCCCTTTCTTTCACCGCGAGGTCCTCCATGCCGTCCTTCATCCGCCGATCCCTTGCCGTCGCGGCCTTCGCGGCCTGCCTCCTTCCGGCCGCGCAGGCCCAATTGCCGCCGGGCCTCGCGGGCGGCAACCTGCGCATCGTCGTCGGCTATGCGGCCGGCGGCGCGGCCGACACGGTCGCGCGCCTCTATGCCGAGCAGCTCAAGGACGCGGGCTTCGGCAGCATCGTGGTCGACAACAAGCCCGGCGCCTCGGCGCGCCTGGCCTGGGACACGGTGAAGAAGGCCAAGCCCGACGGCCTCACGCTCTACCTCGCGCCGTCGCCGCTGCTCACCATCCTGCCGCTGACCTACAAGACGCCGGGCTACGACGCCGACAAGGACCTGGTGCCGGTCGCGCTGCTGGTCGAGATTCCCACCGCGGTCGTCACCGGCGCCGGTCAGCCCTACAGCTCGATGAAGCAGTACGTCGAATGGGCGAAGAAGAACCCGAGCAAGGCGACGCTGGGCCTCGCGACCATCGGCAGCTCGGGCCACCTCGGCGCCTTCGCGCTCGCCAAGGCGCAGGGCTTCGAGCTCACGCCCGTGGCCTACCGCGGCGCCTCGCCGATGCTGATCGACGTGGTCGGCGGCGAGCTGTCGATGGGCTGGGACGCGGCGGCCAGCATGATGCCGCTCTACAAGGGCGGCAAGATCAAGTTCCTCGGCCTCAGCGGCGACAAGCGGCTGCCGGCGCTGCCCGACGTGCCCACGGCCAAGGAGCAAGGCTTCGGCGAGTTCGTCGCGGCCACGAGCTGGTATGCGGTCTATGCGCCCGCGGGCACGCCGGCCGCCGCGCTGTCGGCGCTGGAGCGCGGCTTTCTCGCGGCGGCGGCCAAGCCCGAACTCGCGCGCAGCCTCGAGGCGGCCGGGCTGGTCGCCCATGCCGAGGGTCGCGCCGAGCTCGCGCAGCGGGCGCAGCGCGAGCGCAGGAACTGGGAGCCGATCGTCAAGGCGGCCGGCATCGTCATCGACGAATAGCACGCACGAAGGCTCGATGTCCATGTCCGACGATTCGCTCTTCTTCACGCCCGCGACCGAGCTGGCCGGCCTGATCCGCGCGCGCCAGCTCTCGCCGGTCGAGCTGGTGACGGCGGTGCTCGCGCGCGCCGAGCGCCTGCAGCCCACGCTCAACTGCTTCATCACCCTGACACCCGAACGCGCGCTGGCCGAGGCCCGCCGCGCCGAGGATGCCATCGCGGCCGGCCGGCCGCTGGGCGCGCTGCACGGCATTCCGTTTTCGGTCAAGGATCTGGTCAACACCGAGGGCGTGGCCACCACCTTCGGCGCCGTGATCCACCGCGACAACGTGCCCGCCGAAGACGCGGTGAGCGTGGCGCGCCTGCGTGCCCAGGGCGCGATCCTGATCGGCAAGACCACCACGCCCGAGTTCGGCTCGGGCCCGCTGACCAACTCGCCGCTGTTCGGCA
>NZ_JBZAYE010000951.1:0-2047 GCF_058244205.1 Variovorax sp. 20P10.2.4 | reverse complement strand
GCCGCCACCGCCGCGGCCCTGAACTGCACCCGCGAGGGTGCCGATCCACCGGTGCTGGCGGCCGTGCAGGCGGCGCTGGCGCAGGGAGACAATCGCTAGTCGTTCTGGCAGCGGGCGCGGCCCGCGAGCGAGCATGCAGCCATGACCACCACCACCCGCAAGCGTTCGATTCCCCGCCAGCGCCAGCCCGAGCTGGAGCGCGACTTCGCGCGCTCGCCCTCGCTGGGCTACGAGGCGCCCGAGGAGACCGGCCTGGTGCGATGCCTGGCGCACGGCTTCCCGAGCCCGCTGGTGCGCTGGCACTTCCACGAGGACTACGAGCTGCACCTGATCACCGAGACCTCGGGCAAGGCCTTCATCGGCGACTGGATCGGGCCGTTCCAGCCCGGCCACCTGGTGCTGTGCGGCCCGCGGCTGCCGCACAACTGGATCTCGCTCGACGTGCCCGAGGGCGGCGCCGCCGGGCGCGATCGCGTGATCCAGTTCCGCCACGAGCCGATCGAGCAGGCCGCGGCGCAGATTCCCGAGCTGCGCGAGGTCATGCAGCTGCTCGAGCGCGCGCGCCACGGCATCGAGTTCTTCGGCCTCTCGCAGCAGGCGCAGCAGCACTGGGACGACATCAAGGCCGCGCGCGGCGTGCGCCGGCTCGGGCTGTTCCTGGGCTTCCTGGCCGACCTCGCGCAGTGCACCGACTACCGGCTGCTGTCGAGCGTGCAGATGCAGGGCGCGCAGGGCGCCGACGGCGATGCGCAGGTCGACCAGATCAACGGCATCGTCAACCGCATCACCAACAACATGACCGAGCAGCTCTCGATGGCCGACCTGGCCGCCGAGCTCGGCATGAGCGAGAGCCGCTTCAGCCGCTTCTTCCGGCGCTCCACCGGCAACAGCTTCACCGACTTCGTCAACCGCGTGCGCATCAACAGCGCCTGCCACCTGCTGATGCAGACCGACCACTACGTGACCGACATCTGCTACCAGGTCGGCTTCAACAACGTGGCGAATTTCAACCGGCGCTTTCTCGAGATCAAGGGCATGACGCCCAGCGAGTTCCGCCGCCAGGCCGACACCCGCTTCGGCAACGGCATGGCCTGAACGCCGCCTTTCATTCAAACCCACCGGGAGCTTCTCTTGTATCTGGGACTCGACCTCGGCACGTCCGAGCTCAAGGCGCTGCTGCTCGCCGACGATCACCGCATCGTCGGCGTGGCGCGCGCATCGCTGACCGTGGACCGGCCGCATCCGCTGTGGTCCGAACAATCGCCCGCGCAATGGTGGCAGGCGCTCGAGCAGGTGATGGCGCAGCTGCGCGCCGACCAGCCGGTGGCGCTCGCGCAGGTGCGCGCCATCGGGCTGTCGGGCCAGATGCACGGCGCCACCTTGCTCGACGCGGCCGGCGAGGTGCTGCGCCCGGCCATCCTCTGGAACGACGGTCGCAGCGGCGCGCAGTGCGAGGCGCTGACACGCGCGGTGCCGCGCCTGGGCGAGATCGCGGGCAACCTCGCGATGCCGGGCTTCACCGCGCCCAAGCTGCTCTGGGTGCGCGAGCACGAGCCCGAGCTCTTCGCGCGCGTGGCGCGCGTGCTGCTGCCCAAGGACTGGCTGCGCTTCATGCTGAGCGGCGAGGCGGTCGGCGAGATGTCCGATGCGGCCGGCACGCTGTGGCTCGACGTCGGCGCGCGCGACTGGTCCGACGAGCTGCTCGCCGCCACCGGCCTTACCCGCGCGCAGATGCCGCGGCTGGTGGAAGGCAGCGAGGTCTCGGCCACGCTGAAGCCCGCGCTCGCCGAACGCTGGGGCCTGGGCGCGGAGGTGAAGATCGCCGGCGGCGCGGGCGACAACGCCGCCAGCGCGGTCGGCATGGGCATCGTGGAGCCGGGGCAGGGCTTCGTCTCGCTCGGCACCTCGGGCGTGATCTTCGTCGCCTCGAGCCGCTTCGAACCGAATCCCGCGCAGGCGGTGCATGCCTTCTGCCACGCGCTGCCGGGCCGCTGGCACCAGATGTCGGTGATGCTCTCGGCCGCGAGCGCCGTGAGCTGGGCCTCGC
>NZ_JBZAYE010000950.1:0-2049 GCF_058244205.1 Variovorax sp. 20P10.2.4 | reverse complement strand
CGACGTGAGCGACGCGCCGGCCGTGCGCACCGCGGTGGACCGCGCCGCGCATTGGCTGGGCGGCGTCGACGCGCTGGTCAACTCGGCCGGCATCGATGCGCTCAAATCGCTCGAAGCCACCAGCGACGAGGAATGGGCACGCGTGCTGGCCGTCAACCTCACGGGGCCGATGCTGGTGTGCCGCGCCGCGCTGCCGCACCTGCGCGCGGCCGGTGGCGGCAGCATCGTCAACATCGCCTCGGGCGCCGGCCTGCGGCCGCTGCCCAACCGCACCGCCTATTGCGCGAGCAAGGCCGCGGTCATCATGTTCGGCAAGTCGCTCGCGATCGAGACCGCGGCCGACGGCATCCGCGTCAACGCGGTCTGCCCGGGCGCGATCGACACGCCGCTGTTCCGCACCAGCTACGAGAACGCCGACGATCCCGAGCGCGCGCTGGCCGAGATCCGCGAGCGCTACGCACTGGGCCGCATCGCCGCGCCCGAGGAGGTGGCCGAGGCCGTGCTCTACCTCAGCGGCCCCGGCGCCAGCTACATCACCGGCACCGCGCTCGCTGTCGACGGCGGCCGCACCTTCCACTGAAAGGCCCGCGATGACATTCGACCGGCGCGTGGCGGTGGTCACCGGGGGCGGGCAGGGCATCGGCGCCGCCGCGGTGATGGAGTTCCTGGGACGGGGCGCGCGCGTCGCGGTGCTCGACCTCGACTGCGCGCCGCTCGACGCGCAACTGGCCGGTGACGGCGTCGCGCCCGGCCTGGCCTCGCGCTGCCTGCGCGTGAGCGGCGACTGCACCGACGCGGCGGTGGTCTCGGCCTTCTTCGACGGCGTGGAATCGGCCTTCGGCCCGGTCGACATCCTCTTCAACAACGTCGGCCAGAGCGCGCGCGAACGCGGCGCGCCCTTCGTCGAATCGCGGGAGGAGGTCTGGCGCTTCGTGCTCGAGGTCTCGCTGCTCACGGCCATGCGCGCCTCGCGCCGAGTGGCGCCCGGCATGAAGGCGCGCGGCTTCGGCCGCATCGTCAACATGAGCACCGACGCGGCCTTCGTCGGCGACGTGGGCCTCGCCGACTACGCCGCCGCCAAGATGGGCGTGGTGGGCTTCACGCGCTCGCTGGCGCGCGAACTCGCGCCGCACGGCGTCACGGTCAATGCCGTGTGCCCCGGCGCGATCCGCACCCGCGCGCACGACCAGCTCAACCCCGAGGTGCTCGCGCGCATCGTGGCCGACACGCCCGCGGGCTTCATCGGCACGCCACGCGACGTGGCCACGGCCGTGGCCTTCCTGGCGGGCGACGACGCCCGCTTCATCACGGGCCAGACGCTGCTGATCGACGGCGGCCGCTGGATGCTCTGACTTCCGACTTCGAGGAACGACCATGGATCTGATGGACCACGGCGCCGTGGCGCTGGCCTCGCTGGTGCGGCGCAAGGAAGCCTCGCCGGTGGAGATCGTGCAGGCCGCGCTCGCGCGCATCGAGGCGCGCCGCGAGATCAACGCCTTCATCACCGTGACCGCCGACCAGGCACTGGCCGCCGCGCGCCGCGCCGAGGCCGCCGTGATGGCCGGCGAGCCGCTGGGCCCGCTGCATGGCATTCCCTATTCGGTCAAGGACCTGACACTGACGGCGGGCGTGCGCACCACCATGGGCTCGGCGATCCACGAGGACTTCGTGCCCAAGGACGACGCGGTGGCCGTGGCGCGCGCCAAGGCCGCGGGCGCGATCCTGATCGGCAAGACCCTCACGCCCGAGTTCGGCCACAAGCAGGTGCCGACGGCGCCGCTGTTCGGCCGCACGCTCAACCCCATCAACCCGGCCTACACGCCCGGCGCGTCGAGCAGCGGTGCCGCGGCCGCGGTGGCCGCCGGCATGGGTCCGCTGGCGCTGGGCACCGACGGCGGCGGCTCGATCCGCATTCCCGCGGCCTGCTGCGGCATCGTCGGCCTCAAGGCCACGCTCGGCGTGGTGCCGCACCTGCAGGCGCCCGACCTCTATTCGGCCAACTCCTTCACCGGCCCGATGGCGCGCGACGTGGCCGACACCCGGCTGCTG
>NZ_JBZAYE010000095.1:0-17514 GCF_058244205.1 Variovorax sp. 20P10.2.4 | reverse complement strand
TGAAGGGCGCGCGCGTGGTCGGCATCGCGGGCGGCGCGGACAAGTGCCGCCATGCGGTCGAGGTGCTGGGCTTCGAGGCCTGCCTCGACCGCCACGATCCCGCGCTGGCCGAGCGCCTCGCCGCGGCCTGCCCCAAGGGCATCGACGTCTATTTCGAGAACGTCGGCGGACCGGTGTTCGACGCGGTGCTGCCGCTGCTCAACATCGGCGCGCGCGTGCCGGTCTGCGGCCACATCGCCGACTACAACGCCGACGGCGAAACCCAGGGGACGAACCGCCTGCCGCTGCTGATGGCCTCGCTGCTGCAGAAGCGCATCCGCATGCAGGGCTTCGTCATCCTCGACCACTACGGCGATCGCTTCGAGGCCTTCCGCCGCGAGATGGGCGACTGGATCGCACGCGGCGAGGTCCGGCCGATGGAAGACATCGTCGAGGGCCTGGAGAACGCGCCGGCCGGCTTCATCGGCCTGCTGCAGGGGCGCAACTTCGGCAAGCGCGTGGTGCGCGTGGCCGACGAGACCTAGTTCGAGAACAGCGCGCGGATGCGCGCGTCGTGCGCCTCGATGTTCGGCGCATGCGCCGGAGCTAGCGTGCGCAGGAAGGCCGCGTTGGCCTGCGCCTGCGCGGCCAGTTGCGCATCGTGCGTCTCGGCCGCGCGCTCGATCGCGGCGGCCGCCTCGAAGACCTCGAACTCGGGGTAGTAGTAGCCCACCTCGCGCAGGAACGGCGAGTTGTGCACCAGCGCGTAGTTGCCGTAAAGCGCCTCATACAGCAGGTAGTTGAGCCCGTTCTCCCACTGGTGCGACACCACGATGTCGGTGTGGTGCGCGGCCCATTCGACGAAGGGCCCGCGCGGGTCGGCCGTGGCCTTGCCGTCCTGCACCATGCGCAGCCCCAGCGCGATGTGCTTGAAGGCCGTGTTCTCCTTCTTGTCGAAGGTGTTCGTCATGTAGACGTGCTGCACGAGCTCGGGCCGCCGCACATGGCATTCGTTGGCCGCCAGCATCGGGATCAGCGAGCTCTTGACCACGTTGAGGTTCGGCTCGAAGAAGGCGATGCGCTTGGCCCGGCCCTGGTTGCGGTAGCCGAAGCGTGCCTTGAGCTCGGCGTTGGCCGCCAGGCTCTGCTCGAGGAAGTACGGCGACCACACGTGCGGCAGCACGTGCACCGGCGCGCGGTACACGGCCTCGAAGTAGCTCTTGCAGGTGTGGGCGTGCTGCGGGTTGGTCCAGAGCTCGTCGAACTGCACGCGGTGCGGATTCGGCAGCCAGGGATTGGCCTGGAAGTTGATGGTCTCGACCGCCACCACGTAGTCGTTGCCGAAGCGGTACGACACGCAGTGCCCGCCGCGCTGGCGCACCGCCTCGACGTGCGTCGGGTGCACCAGCGCATTCATCTCGATCAGCAGGTCGGTCTGGTGGACCACCGCCGAGAGCGGCCGCAGCGCGCCGGCCAGTTCGCCGAGCATCATGCCCTCGGCATAGGCGGCGACGCCGTCGCCGTGCACCAGCCAGACCTCGCCCACCAGCGGCGAGCGCTTCAGCAGCATGTAGAGGTACACGCAGTGCTGGTTGGCGCCGTTGAACCAGATCGATTGCCGTGCATCGGCCCGGATCTCCATCGTGATCGCGACGTTGATCTTCATGGATGTTCCGGGCCTCCCCCGGTCTCTTTTTCTAAGGTTGCGTCAGTGCCGCGCCGACACCACCTCGCCGGCCTTGAGCCGGTAGGTGGTGCCGCAGTACGGGCACCTGGCCTCGCCGGTGCGCGCCACGTCCAGGTAGACCTTGGGGTGGCTGTTCCAGAGCTTCATGTCGGCCTTGGGGCTGGGGCAGAACACGCCGCCCTGGTGGTTGAGCTCCTTCGCGAGGAGTTCGACGACTGCAGTGGTGGACATGTTCTTCAGACCTTCGTGAGCCAGTGGGCGTACTTGGGATTCTTGCCGTTCACGATGTCGAAGAAGGCCGCCTGGATCTTCTCGGTGACCGGGCCGCGCGCGCCGCCGTCACCGCGGTTGCCGATCTCGACGCGGTCGAGTTCGCGGATCGGCGTGACTTCGGCCGCGGTGCCGGTGAAGAAGGCTTCGTCGGCGATGTAGACCTCGTCGCGCGTGATGCGCTTTTGCACCAGCTCGATGCCGAGGTCCTTGCACACGTGCAGGATGGTGTTGCGCGTGATGCCGTTGAGCGCGCCGGCCGACAGGTCGGGCGTGTAGACCACGCCGTTCTTGACCACGAACACGTTCTCGCCCGCGCCCTCGGACACGAAGCCGCTCGCGTCGAGCAGCAGCGCCTCGTCGTAGCCGTCGTCCAGCGCTTCCATGTTGGCGAGGATCGAGTTGGTGTAGTTGCTGACCGTCTTGGCCTGCGTCATCGTGATGTTGACGTGGTGGCGCGTGTAGCTCGAGGTCTTCACGCGGATGCCGCGGCGCATGCCTTCCTCGCCGAGGTAGGCGCCCCAGGACCAGGCCGCGACCATGGCGTGGATCTTGTTGCCCTTGGGGCTCACGCCGAGCTTCTCGGAGCCGATCCAGATCAGCGGGCGCAGGTAGCAGCTCTCGAGCTTGTTCTCGCGCACGACCTGCTTCTGGGCCTCGTTGAGCTGTTCCTGCGTGAACGGGATCTTCATGCGCAGGATCTTGGCGCTGTTGAACAGGCGCTCGGTGTGCTCGGCCAGGCGGAAGATCGCCGTGCCGCCGTCGGCCGTCTTGTAGGCGCGCACGCCCTCGAAGGCGCCGCAGCCGTAGTGCAGCGTGTGGCTCAGCACGTGGATCTTGGCGTCGCGCCAGTCCACGAGTTCGCCATCCATCCAGATCTTGCCGTCACGGTCGTCGAGCGAGGGGGGGATCGAGCTCATTTCCTGATTCCTTTGGGAGCTTTTGCAGAAAGCCTTCAGCGGGGGGAGGCTGTGGGGTGCGGCCTGAAGGCCGCCAAAGCCGCCGATTTTACGGCGCCGTGCCGCTCTTGCCTGACCGGCGCCCCGGGCCATGCACCGCCGGTGGCGCGAACCGGCCCGACGCCGCGACAATGGCCGGTTCCGCCAAACAAGCGATTGAAGGGAAAGATTCTCCGTGTCCGTATTCAAGAACGTCATCGTCTACCGCATCGAGCCCGGCTGGTCGCAAACGCTGGCCGAGGCCGAGGAAGGCCTGGGCAAGCAGCGCTTCGAGCCCTGCGGCGCCTCGCAGGAGAAGTCGGCCGGCTGGGTCGAGCCGCGCGGCGAGGCCCACGGCCCGCTGGTGGAATCCATCGACGGCCAGTGGCTGCTCGAGTACATGATCGAGAGCAAGTCGGTACCGGGCTCGGTGGTGCGCCGCAAGCTCGACGAGCGCTGCGCGCAGATCGAGGCCACCACCGGCCGCAAGCCCGGCAAGAAGGAAAAGAAGGACCTCAAGGAGGACATCACGCACGAGCTGCTGCCGATGGCCTTCACGCGCACCGCGCGCGTCACGGTCTGGGTCGACCAGGCCGAACGCCGGCTGGTGGTCAACAGCTCCAACGCGGCGCGCGCCGACGAGGTGGTCAGCAGCCTGGTGCAGAACTTCACCGGCTTCGGCACCATGCAGCTCAACACCCAGATCGAGCCGGCCGCCGCCATGTCCGAATGGCTGGCCTCGCAGGAGCCGCCCGCGGGCTTCACCATCGACCGCGAGTGCGAGCTCAAGGCCACCGACGAGTCGAAGGCCGTGGTGCGCTATGCCAAGCACCCGCTCGACATCGACGAGGTCAAGCAGCACATCGCCGACGGCAAGCGCCCGACCCGCCTCGCGCTGACCTGGGACGACCGCGTGTCCTTCGAGCTCACGCACGGCCTGCAGATCCGCAAGATCGTGTTCCTCGAGGGCACCGACGAAGGCGCCGGCGGCGGCAAGAAGGAAGACAACTTCGACGCCGACGTGGCGATCGCCACCGGCGAGCTGGGCCAGCTGGTGCCGGCGCTGCTCGACGCGCTCGGCGGCGAGGCGGCGTTCACGGCGGCACCGGCCGAGGAAGCGCCGAAGGCCGCCGCCAGCGCGACGGCCGTGACCACGGCCGAAGAGGAAGACGCGCCGTTCTGAGCCGGCGCGGCCGGCGTCAGGCCACCAGGTAGGTCTGCGCCAGCCGCACCCAGCAGGCCGCGCCCAGCGGCAGCACCTCGTCGTTGAAGTCGTAGCCGGGGTTGTGCACCATGCAGCCGCCGAACTCGCCTTCGCCGTTGCCCAGCAGCACGTAGCAGCCGGGCAGCTCGGCCAGCATCCAGGCGAAGTCCTCGCTGCCCGCGAAGCCGCGCGGCACCGTGGCCGCCACCTTGTCCGCGCCCACGAGCGCGGCGCACACCTCGGTCATCAATCGGCTCTCGGCCTCGGTGTTGACCACCGGCGGCACCAGCGGCCGGTAGTCGATGGAGGCTTCCACGCCATGCGCCTGCGCGGTCAGCGCGACGATCTCGCGGATGCGCGACTCGACCAGCGCGCGCGTCTCGGGCCGGGCCGCGCGCACGTTGAGCCCGAGCGCGACCGATTGCGGAATGACGTTGTGGGTGGCGCCGCCGCGGATGAAGCCGACCGACAGCACCGCCGTGTCGTCGGGCGCGACGTTGCGCGCCACCACGCTCTGCAGCGCGGTCACGGTGGCGGCGGCCGCCACCACCGGGTCCTGCGCGCGGTGCGGCATCGCACCATGGCCGCCCTTGCCCTGGATCGTCACGTCGGCCACGTCGGACGAGAGCGTGACCGGCCCCGCCTGCACGATGAAGCTGCCGGCCGGCACGCCGGGCGCGTTGTGCAGCGCATAGACCGCGTCGCAGGGAAAGCGCTCGAACAGGCCGTCCGCGATCATCGCGCGCGCGCCGCAGAGGTTCTCCTCGTCGGGCTGGAAGATCAGATTCAGCGTGCCGTCGAAGTCGCGGCTCTTGGCGAGCGCCTTCGCCGCCGCGAGCAGGATCGCCGTGTGGCCGTCGTGGCCGCAGGCATGCATGCGGCCGTGCTGCCGGCTCGCATAGGGCAGGCCCGTGGCCTCGACGATCGGCAGCGCGTCCATGTCGGCGCGGATGCCGAGGCGCCGCGTGCCGCTGCCGAGCCTGAGCTGCCCCACCACGCCGGTCTTGCCGATGCCGGTGTGCACCTCGTAGCCCCATTCGCGCAGGAGCCGCGCGACCAGTTCGCTGGTCGCGCTCACCTCGAAGCCGAGTTCGGGCTCGGCATGGATCCGGCGCCGGATGTCGACGAAGGCCTCGGTGTCGATCTCGATCGGCGGCAACAGGCGGGACAGGAGCTTGGTGGTCTGGAGGCTGAGTTCGCGGGTCATGGAAGGAAGTCGTTTCGCGGAAAAGGTGGGACAGGAAGGCGGCGCTCAACCGACGCGCCGTTCGCGCAGGCTCAGCAGCGCGCCGATGCTCAGCACGCCGCAGGCCATCATGTAGAAGGCCGGCGAGAGCGGGTTGCCGGTCTGCGCCAGCAGCCAGGTCACGATGAACTGCGAGGAGCCGCCGAAGATCGTGACGCCCACGCTGTAGATCACCGAGATGCCGCTGGCGCGCACGCCGATCGGCAGCATCTCGAGCAGCATCAGGAACATCGGCGTGGTGCCGATGTTCACGCTCGCCGTGAGCAGCGCCGACAGGCACAGCACCAGCGGCACGCTCGGATGGTGGCTGATGAGCCAGAACACCGGGCCCACCGCGACCAGGCTGAACAGCAGCGAGCCGATCGCCAGCGGCTTGCGGCGCTCGAGCCGGTCGGCCAGCCGGCCCGCCACCAGCGACACCACGAACAGCGTGATGCCGGTGACGCAGCCCGACAGCAGCGACAGCGAGGGCGGCATCTTCAGCACGCGGATCATGTAGGTGGGCATGAAGAACACCACCAGGTACATGGTGGCCGTGCCCGCGGTGGTCGCGAGGATGCCCTTGAACACGGTGCCGCCGTGGGCGCGCAGCAGCCGGCCGATCGGGCTGGCTTCGTGGCTCTCGGCCTGGTGCGTTTCCTCGAGGTGCGAGCGGATGTACAGGCCCACCGGCGCGATCAGCAGGCCCAGCAGGAAGGGCAGGCGCCAGCCCCAGCTCTCGAGCGAGGCCTGCGGCAGCAGCGCATACAGCAGCGCACCGGTGAGCGCGCCGGCCAGCGCCGACAGGCCCTGGCTCGCGAGCTGCCAGCTGACGCGGAAGCCGCGGCCCTTGACGCCGCCGGCCTCCATCAGCATCGAGGTCGCGGCGCCGACCTCGCCGCCGAGCGAGAAGCCCTGCAGCAGCCGGCCCGCGACGATCATCAGCGAGCCGAACACGCCGGCCGAGGCATAGGTGGGCGCGAGCGCGATGCACAGCGTGCCGGCCACCATCAGCGCGATGGTCAGCGTCATCGCGGCCTTGCGGCCCTTGCGGTCGGCGTAGTTGCCGATGATCACGCCGCCCAGCGGCCGCATCACGAAGCCGATGCCGAAGGTGGCGACCGCGAGCAGCAGCGAACCGAAGGCGCTGTCGGAGGGAAAGAACAGCTTGCCGATCAGCAGCGCGAAGAAGCTGTAGACGGTGAAGTCGTACATCTCGAGCGCGTTGCCGATCGAGCAGGCGGCGATCAGCCGGAACTGGCTCTGGCCGCCCTTGGTGGCGGTGGCGGGTGGGGAAGAAGCCAGCACGGGGCTGGCAGGCAGGGCGGCGGCTTCGCTCATTCGATCTCCACGGGGCGTTGTTGCGGACGACGGATTCGCGAAGCGCGAACTTCATGCGGCGCATGGCACCCCGAACCCGTGGCGGCGGAGTATTCAGGCAAAGCGCGGTGGCGAGGAATCACAAATTTTCATGCCGATAACCAAAAGGCATCCCCCGCAGAAGCAGGGCCGCGAAGCCATCGGTGGAACTACCGAGATGGCGCATCGCGCGCCATTCGCGGGCATGGCGCCTTCACAATGGCGCGTCGGCGCCCTGCCGCTTCCCAGCCCTCGAGAAAAAGGACAACACCATGAAGCTCATCCGCCACTGCCTCTGCCTGCTGGCCCTCGCGCCCTGCTGCATGATGCCCGCCTCGGCCCAGGGCACCCGGCCCGTCGTGCAGTTCATCGCCACCGGCGGCACCATCGCGATGAAGGTCGACCCCGTCACCAAGGGCGTGGTGCCCGCGATCTCGGGCGACGACCTGATGCAGACCGTGCCCGATGCCGGCAAGTACGCCACCATCGAGGTCAACAACTTCTCGGCCATGTCGGCCAACTACGTCGAGCCCAAGTGGTGGACGCGCCTGACCAAGGCGGTGGACGACGCGCTCGCGCGCCCCGAGGTGGCGGGCGTGGTGATCGCGCACGGCACCGACACCATGGAGGAGACGGCCTACTGGCTCGACCTCACGGTCAAGTCGAACAAGCCCGTGATTCTGATCGGCGCGCAGCGCAATGCGTCCTCGCCGGACTTCGACGGCCCACGCAACCTGCTCAACGCGATCCGCATCGCCACCACGCCCGAGGCCGTGGGCCAGGGCGTGATGCTCGCGATGAACAACCAGATCAATGCCGCGCGCACCGTGACCAAGACCCACACCGGCAACGTCGAGACCTTCAAGTCGGGCGACTTCGGCTTCATCGGCGAGGTCTGGGACGACAAGGTGGTGTTCTCGCGCACCGCGCTGCGCCGCCAGCACATCGACATCGGCAGCGCCGAGATGCCGCGCGTGGAGATCCTCGCGATGTTCGGCGGCGCCGACGGCTCGCTGCTGCGCTACGCGGTGGACCAGGGCGCCAGGGGCATCGTGGTGCAGGCCGTGGGCATGGGCAACATGAACGTCTCGATGTACGAGGCCGTGAAGTACGCGCTGTCGCGCGGCGTGCCGGTGGTGATCGCCACGCGCGTGCCCAACGGCCGCACCATGCCGCTGTACGGCTTCGTGGGCGGCGGCAAGACCACCTTCGATGCCGGCGCCGTGATGGCCGGCGACCTGAGCCCGCAGAAGGCGCGCCTGCTGTTGATGCTCAAGCTGCACCAGGGCGTGAGCGACAAGGCCGGCCTGCAGGCGGCCTTCGACCGTTGAGGCCCGGGCGCGCGCGATGAAGCTGCAGCAGTTGCGCGTGCTGCTCGCGGTGGCGCAGCACGGCAGCATCCACGAGGCGGCGCGCAGCCTGCACACCACCCAGCCGGCGCTGTCGAAGGCGATCGCCGAGCTCGAGCGCGAGCTCGGCGTCACGCTGATGTCGCGCTCCACGCGCGGCGTGAGCCTCACGCCCTACGGCGCGGCGCTGGTCAAGCGCGCCAGCGTGGTCGAGCAGGAGCTGCGCCATGCGCTCGAGGACATCGAGGCGATCCGCGGCCACGACGAGGCGCGGCTCGACATCGGCTTCACCGCGGTGGCCTCGAACGGCCCGCTGCCCGAGGCCATGGCCGCGTTCCGCCAGCGCTTTCCGAACGTGGCGCTGCGCGCCTTCGAGATGCGGCCGCAGCAGATGCTCGAGGGCCTGCGCGAGGGCCGGCTCGACCTCGGCCTGATCTCGACCTGCAGCGGGCCGGGCTCGAACGTGTTCCAGTGGGAGCCGCTGTTCTCGGTGGCGATGCACCTGTCGGTGCGCGCCGGCCATCCGCTGCGCCGCGTGCGCAAGCTGCGGCCGCTGCTCGATGCCGACTGGCTGGTGCTCGACCCGGTCGACGATCCGTTCAGCCCGCTGGTCAGCACCATGCGCCTGCACGGGCTCGAGATGCCGCGGCGCATGGTGCAGAGCGCCTCCAACCTGCTGGGCCTGCAGCTCGCCACGCAGACCGACCTGGTCAGCATGTGGTCGGACGCGGTGTTCCACGGCGCCGGGCCGCTGCGCCTGAGCGGCGACGCGCTCGAGCGGCTGCCGATCACCGACGAGCTGCCCGACTTCGAGGTCTACCTGGTCTACCGCTCCGCCGACCTGATGACGCACGTGTGCACCGAGTTCGCGAAGGAGGCGCGCCACCATGCGCGCATCAACCCGCCGTGGCGCGCGCCGCGCGGCGCGCGCAAGGCCGCCGACTAGGCCGAAGGAGACGCCGGCGCCTCGGGCTCGTCGTCCTGGACCTCGGGCCGCGTCAGCGTCCAGCCCTGCAGCTTGCCGCCGTTGAACACCGTGTCGACGTATGAGCCGCCGGCATCGGTCCAGCGGTAGTGCTCGGGCTGCTGGTCCTGCGGCGAGCGCAGTTCGCCGAGCGCGCGCGTCATCGCGACCACGTGCATCAGCGTCACGCCGGGCTTGAGCTTGGCGTTGAGCATCACCGAACTGGCCACCGTGCCCACGGGCCGGTCGGCCGCGCGCTTGAGCACCTGCATCGCGCGGTTGAAGTGCATCAGCAGGAACATCACGATCGCGCCGGCCGCCAGGGCCACGCCGCCCCAGCCATAGCTGCGCCAGGCCAGACCGAGCACGACGAGCGCCCCCACGGGCACGAGAAACTTCTGGAAATTCATGGCCCGCATTGTCGCCGCGCCGGCGCGCCGGGGTAGCGAGCCCGGCTACCGCCAGGCGCATCTCGCGCTACCGGGCCACAAAGCCGCCCGCGACGCGGGCCGTCGCGGGCACATTTCGCCGCACGGGCATCGGCCCGGGCCCCGCAGACACCGCAGATGAACATTCCACGCTCCGTCACCTTCGTCCGGCTCAGCCTCGCCGCCCTGCGCGGCACCGGCGAACCCCGGCACGAACCAGGCGGCCGCGGCGGCCCACGTTGTCAGGGAGAGGCCGCCGTCGGCGGCCGGAACGCGATGAACCCGGCCCCGTCGCCCGGCGGCCAATGCCGGCGCGACGGCGGCCCGGCGTTCACGCCACGCAGCGACGCACGAATCAGGGGGTAGGAGGTTGGGAGCTCGCCGGGCGCGCCGCCACCGATGCGCCAGGCGTTTTTTCACGGGCCGTTGCGGCCCGTTTTTTTTGGGCGCTCGCTCACTCGAGCCCGCGCACCACGTCCATCGCCTCCTCGATGCGGTCCACCGCGTGGATCGTCAGGCCCTCGATGTCTTTCGTGCCCTTGCGCGGCGCATTGGCCCTGGGCACCACCGCGATGCTGTAGCCCAGCTTGGCGGCCTCGCGCAGCCGCTCCTGGCCGCGCGGCGCGGGCCGCACCTCGCCTGCCAGGCCCACTTCGCCGAAAGCGATGAAGCCCTTGGGCAGCGGCTTGCCGCGCAGGCTCGAGGTGATGGCCAGCATCACCGCGAGGTCGGCCGCCGGTTCGCTGATGCGCACGCCGCCGACCGCGTTGACGAACACGTCCTGGTCCATGCAGGCCACGCCCGCATGGCGATGCAGCACCGCCAGCAGCATCGCGAGCCGGTCGCGGTCCAGGCCCACCGACAGCCGGCGCGGGCTCGGCCCGCCATCGTCGACCAGCGCCTGGATCTCGACCAGCATCGGCCGCGTGCCCTCGAGCGTGACCAGCACCACGCTGCCGGGCACCGGCTCGGTGTGCTGGCTCAGGAAGATCGCGCTCGGGTTGGCCACGCCCTTCAAGCCGCGCTCGGTCATCGCGAACACGCCGATCTCGTTGACCGCGCCGAAGCGGTTCTTGATGGCGCGCACCAGGCGGAAGCTCGAGTGCGTGTCGCCCTCGAAGTACAGCACGGTGTCGACCATGTGCTCGAGCACGCGCGGCCCCGCGAGCGCGCCCTCCTTCGTGACGTGGCCCACCAGCACCACGGCCGTGCCGCTGGTCTTGGCGAAGCGCGTGAGGTGCGCCGCGCATTCGCGCACCTGCGCCACCGAGCCCGGCGCCGAGGTGAGCTGGTCGGAGTAGACGGTCTGGATCGAGTCGATCACCGCGATGGCCGGGCGCGTGGCGTCGAGCGTGGCGATGATCTTCTCGAGCTGGATCTCGGCCAGCACCTGCACCTGCGAGTGGTCCAGCCCCAGCCGCTTGGAACGCAGCGCCACCTGCGCGCCGCTCTCCTCGCCCGTGACGTAGAGCGCGTTCTGCCCCGCGCGCTGCAGCGCATCGACCGCCTGCAGCAGCAGGGTCGACTTGCCGATGCCCGGGTCGCCGCCGATCAGCGTGACGCCGCCGGCCACCACGCCGCCGCCGAGCACGCGGTCGAGCTCGTCGAGGCCGGTGGGCGTGCGCGCGACGTCGCTGGCCTCGATCTCCGAGAGCACCGCGAGTTCGGAGGCCCCGGCGAGCGACGCGAACTGCGTGCCGAAGCGGTTGTTGGCCGGGGCGTTCGCGCCGCCGGCCGCTTGTTCGATCAGTGTGTTCCAGGCGCCGCAGCTCGGGCACTTGCCGAGCCACTTGGCGCTGGTGCCGCCGCATTCGCTGCAGACGTAGATGGATTTGTCCTTGGCCATGGCCGGGAGTTTAGGGCGTGGCCCCGCGCCACCGCGGCGCGGGGACGCTCGCTCAGCACACGCGGTTGACCAGCGCGCCCACGTCGCCCACCGCCAGGGCCGCCGCGTTGTCGAGCAGCATCGGCAGCACCTGCCGCGCATAGACGTCGCTCAGGCCGCCGATGTGCGGCGTGGCGATCACGTTCGGCAGCCGGCGCAGCGGATGGCCGGCCGCGAGCGGCTCGGTCTCGTACACGTCGAGCCCGGCGCCGGCGATGGTCCCGTTCTCGAGCGCCGCGAGCAGCGCGTGCTCGTCGACCACGCCGCCGCGCGAGAGGTTGACGAGGAAGGCATGCGCCGGCATGGCCGCGAGCACCGGCGCATCGATCAGGTGATGGGTGCGCGCATCGTGCGCAGTCAGCACCACCACGAAATCGGCCTGCGCCACCACCTGTTGCAGCCGCTCGCGCCCCTGCACGTCGTCGAAGCCGTCGATCGGCGCGGGCGTGGCCGAGATGCCGCTGACCCGCATCCCCATCGCCTGGCAGCGCCGCGCCAGCTCGCGCGCGACGTGGCCGGTGCCGACCAGCACCGCGTGCCGGCGCCACAGCAGCGGCTGTGCCCATCGGTGCCAGGCGCCTTCGCGCTGGTCGCGCAGCATGCGCGGCAGGTCGCGCGCCAGCGCCATCATCATCAGCAGCGCGAGCTCGGACATCTGCGGGCCATGCACGCCGCGCGACGAGGTCACGAGCGTGCCGGGCCGCAGCGCGGGCGAACCGGTGATGGTGTCGGTGCCCGAGGTCAGCGCATGGACCCAGCGCAGCGCGGGCCCGGCCGCGAGCATCGCGTCGTCGACCCACGGACCCGAGACCACCAGCGCCTCGACCTCGGCCAGCAGGCGCAGCGCCTCGGCGCGCTCGGTGGTGGCGTGCACGGCCAGCGCCGGGCAGCGCGCGCGCAGGGCCTGCGCATAGAACCCGGCCTCGCCGTTGAAGACCAGCAGCGAGCGCAGCGGCGGCGCCGTCATTCGAGCTTGATGCCGGCGGCCTGGATCACGGCGCGCCACTTGGCATTCTCCGAAGCGATGAACTCGGTGAAGCGGGCCTGCGAGGACGGCGCGGGCTCGACGCCGATGAGCGCCAGCTTCGCGCGCACGGCCGGATCGGCGATGACCTTGTTGAGCTCCAGCGCCAGCCGGTCGACGATGGGCTGCGGCGTGCCCTTGGGCACGGCCAGGCCGGCCCAGGTGTCGAAGTCGATCTCGCCCACGCCCGCCTCGGCCAGGGTCGGCGCCTCGGGATAGAGCGCCGAGCGCGTCTTGCCCGCGGTCGCGATGATCTTCGCGCGGCCGCCCTGCACGTGCGGCAGCGCGGCCGGCAGGTCGGCGAACATGAACGACACGCGGCCGGTGGCGACCTCGGGCGCGGCCTGCACCATGGCCTTGAACGGCACCGCAGTCATGTCGGCCTTGAGCTGGCGCTTCATCAGCTCCGAGCCCAGGTGGCCGCCGCTGCCGCTGCCGCCGATCGCGAACAGCAGCGGCTGGCTGCGCGCCGCCGCGAGGAACTTGGGCATGGTGTCGAGCGGCCCGCCGGCCTCGACCATCAGGAACAGCGGGAAGTGCACCAGCTGCGTCACCGGCGTGAGCGCATCGCTCGCATAGGGCAGCTTGTCGTAGAGGTTCGGGATCACGGCCATGGTCGACAGCGCCGCGAAGAACACGGTGTAGCCGTCGGGCGCCGCGGAAGCAGCCGCGGCCGCGCCGATCACCGTGTTGCCGCCGGGCCGGTTGTCGATCACGATCGGCTGACCCAGTGCCACCGAGAGCTTCTCGGCAATGATGCGCGAGCTCTGGTCGGTGCCGCCACCGGGCGTGTAGGGCACCACCCAGCGGATCGGCTTGCTCGGCCAGACGGCCTGCGCACCGGCGCTCGTGGCGCCCGCTGCGAGTTGCAAGGCCACGGCGGCCATGCCCAGCAGCGCGGCCGCGCGGCGCGGCCATCCAACGGTCTTCTTCTTCGTCATCGTGTGTCTCCTGTCGTTCTCGTTGGGGCTGCCGGCTTCAGGTCGCGTACGACGGATCGATGCGGTCCAGCAGCCGGCGCAGCGCCGGCCAGTCGTTGTCGCGCGCCGAGCGGCCGGGCCGGTCGAGCGCCTGCGCCACCTTCTCGGCGATCTCGTCGCTGCATTCGATGAGTTCGGCGCCGCCCGACTGCGCGCGCACCTGCGCCTCGCAGGCGCGCTCGAGGTAGTAGAGGCGCTCGAAGGCCTCGCGGATGGTGTCGCCCGCGGCCAGCAAGCCGTGGTTGCGCAGGATCATCACGTTGTGCGGGCCGAGGTCGCGCACCAGCCGGTCCTGCTCGCTGAAGTCGAGCGCCACGCCTTCGTAGTCGTGGTAGCCGATGCGGCGATGGAAGCGCATGGCGTGCTGCGACAAGTTGAGCAGCCCGCGCCGCTGCGCCGCCACCGCGATGCCGGCGGCGGTGTGGGTGTGCAGCACCGCGTGCAGGTCGGGCCGCGCGCGATGGATGCAGCTGTGGATCAGGAAGCCCGCGGGATTGATGCCGATGCCGGTCGGGTCGAACACCACCTCGCCGTCGATGTCGACCTTGACCAGGCAGGAGGCCGTGACCTCGTCGAACAGCACGCCGTAGGGGTTGATGAGGAAATGCGCCTGCGTGCCCGGCACCTTGGCCGTGAGGTGGGTGTAGATCTGGTCCGTCATGCGGTAGTAGCCGGCCAGCCTGAAGGCCGCCGCCAGATCGACGCGCTGCTGCCACTCCGCGTCGGACACGGCGGCGCGCGTGTGCGCGAATGAAAAGCCCGAGCCGTTCATCGAGTCTCCTGTTGTCGTTGGCGCCCTCCGGATGCAGGGCATGGGCGAGATTGGAGCGGAGGACGCAGCGCGAGAGAATCGAAACTTATTTTGCAAGCGTCGAAATAAATTCATGAATCACGATGGCTCGATCCCCGGCACCAGCCTGCGCCAGCTGCGCGCCTTCGTGGAGGTCTATCGCTGGCGCAAGCTCAGCGCGGCCGCCGACCGGCTCTACCTCACGCACTCGGCCGTCAGCGTGCTGGTCCGCCAGCTCGAGGCCGCCACCGGCACCAGCCTGTTCGACCGCACCACGCGCTCGCTGAGCCCGACCGAGGCCGCGCACGAGATGCTGCCGGTGGCCGAGCGCATCCTGCGCGACGTGCGTTCGCTCGAGACCGGCTTCCGCGGCCAGGCCGCGCCCAGCGGGCGCATCGGCATCGCGGTCACGCCGACCATCGCGCTGACGCTGGTGCCGCCGGTGATCCGGCATTTCAACGACCTGCACCCGGGCGTGCGCGTGCAGCTGGTCGACTGCGAGACCGAGCAGTTCGTGCCCCGCATCCTCTCGGAGCAGGTGGACTTCGGCATCGGCTCGCCCGACCAGGAGGTGGCGGCACTGAGCCAGCGCACGCTGATCCACGACCACCTCGCGCTGGTGTGCCTGCCCAGCCATCCGCTGGCGCGGCGCCGCCAGGTGCGCTGGAGCGACCTCGCGGGCCATGCGCTGATCACGGTGAAGGCCGGCTACGGCATCCGCAATGCCATCGACCGCACCGCGCGCGCGGCCAACGTGGCGCTCGACATCCAGCAGGAGGTGTCGCTGTTGACCACCGCGCTCGCGATGAGCGCCTCGGGCCTGGGCGCGTCGATCGTGCCGGCCGAGCTGGTGGCGCAGTGCGGCTTCAAGGAACTGGTGGCGCGCAAGATCCACGCGCCGGTGGTGACGCGCAACATCTCGGTGGTCGCCAAGCGCGACCGCACGCTCTCGGTGGCGGCCAAGACCTTCATCGAGACCATGCAGGCCTACCTGGCGCGGCCTCGCGCCTGAGCCTTCAGATCGCGAATTCGCTCGCCAGCAGGTCGGCGAAGGCGGCCGCGGCCGGCGACAGCGAACGGCCCTGCCGCGTGACCACCGCGATGTTGCGCGCCACGGTCGGCCGGATCAGCCGGCGCGCGACCAGCCGCGAGGGATCGGCATGCGCGAGGATCGACGCCGGCAGCAGCGCCGGCCCGAGCCCGCCCGCGGCCATCGCGAGCGCGGTGGTCAACAGCGTCACCTCGTAGGCGATCTCGAGCCGCACGCCGGCCTCGGCGGCCGCGGCATCGATGCTGTTGCGCACGCCGTAGCCGGGCTTGACCGTGATGAGCCTCAGCGCCGCGAGCTGGCGCCAGGTGATGCCCGCGGCGCCGCCGGGCAGCGGCAGGTCGCGGTCGGCGATCACGGCGAGGTGATCGTGCACGAACACGCGCTCGTCCAGGCCCGGCGTGCGCGCCTGCAAGGTGCCGACGCCGAAGTCGACCTGGCCGCTCAGCACGGTCTCGACGAACTGGCTCGGCGCGCAGTCGTCGATCGCCACCTTCACCTCGGGATGCTGCTGCGTGTAGCGGCGCAGCGCGCGCGGCATCAGCGTCTGCGCGATGGTCGAGGTGACGGCGATGCGCAGGCGGCCGCGCCGCCCGGCCGCGAGCTCGGCCATGCCGCTGCCCAGCGCGTCGAGCTCGGCCAGCACGCGCTCGGCATGGCCAATGGCTTCGTCGGCCGCGGCGGTGCGGTGCAGGCTGCGCGTGGTGCGGTCGAACAGCCGCACGCCGAGCCGGTCCTCGAGCTCGCGCAGCAGCACGCTGACCGCCGGCTGGGTGAGCGACAACGCCGCGGCGGCGCTCGACAGCTGGCCGCTGTGATAGACGGCCGCGAAGGCGCGCAGCTGGCGCACCGAGGGCACGCCGCGCATTGATAAAGGCTTTTTATGAATGGCCATGAAAGTTTCACTTCTGTCGGATGGCACTTCGGCACTGTAATGGCCGCCGTCCACAACGAGAGACAAACGAACCCATGACAGAACCACTGCAGGCGCAGGTGCTGATCGTTGGCGGCGGGCCGGTCGGCCTCACGCTGGCCATCGACCTGGCGCAACGCGGCATCGACGTGCTGGTCACCGAGATCCGCCACCGCGGCGAGCCGCCGAACGTCAAGTGCAACCACGTGTCGGCCCGCTCGATGGAGATCTTCCGCCGGCTCGGCGTGGCGCAGGCACTGCGCGACGCGGGCCTGCCGGCCGACTATCCGAACGACGTGGCCTACCGCACCACGGTGACGGGGCCCGAGCTCTCGCGCATCCCGATCCCCGCGCGGCGCGAGCGCTACACCGCCACCGGCGGCCCCGACACCTGGTGGCCCACGGCCGAGCCGCCGCACCGCATCAACCAGATCTTCCTCGAGCCGGTGCTGTTCGCGCATGCCGAGGCCACGCCGGGCCTGCGCATCCGCAACCGCACGCGCATCGACGACTTCGAGCAGGACGACGAGGGCGTGTGGGCGACCGGCGTCGACCTCGACGACGGCAGCGCGGTGCGCATCCGCTGCAGCCACCTGATCGGCTGCGACGGCGGGCGCTCGACGGTGCGCAAGAAGATCGGCGCCAACCTGCGCGGCACCGACGTGGTGGGTCGCGTGCAGTCGACCTACTTCCGCGCGCCCGCGCTGCTGGGCCTGCTGAAGAACAAGCCGGCCTGGGCCACCTTCGCGCTCAATCCGCGGCGCTGCGGCAACGTCTATGCGATCGACGGGCGCGAGACCTGGCTGCTGCACAACTACCTGCTGGCCGACGAGACCGACTTCGAGTCCATCGACCGCGACTGGGCGATCCGCCAGATCCTCGGCGTGGGTGCCGACTTCGAATACGAGGTGATCTCGAAGGAGGACTGGATCGGCCGCCGCCTGGTGGCCGAGCGCTTCCGCGACCGCCGCGTCTTCATCTGCGGCGACGCGGCCCACCTGTGGATCCCGATGGCGGGCTACGGCATGAACGCCGGCATCGCCGACGCGATGAACCTGTCGTGGCTGCTCGCGGGCCACCTGCGCGGCTGGCTCGCCGAGGCCGCGCTCGGCGCGCACGAGGCCGAGCGCCAGCCGATCACCGAGCAGGTCTCGAAGTTCGCGATGAACCATGCGCTGGCCCTGCAGAAGCAGCGCGAGGGCGTGCCCGAGGGCATCGAGGCACCGGGCCCCGAGGGCGACGCGTTGCGCGCCGCGCGCGGCCAGGCGCTGTACGACCTCAACGTGCAGCAGTACTGCTGCGGCGGTCTGAACTTCGGCTACTTCTACGACGCCTCGCCGCTGATCGCCTACGACGGCGAGGCTGCGCCGGCCTACACCATGTACGACTTCAAGCCCTCGACCGTGCCCGGCTGCCGTACGCCGCACCTGTGGCTGGCCGACGGCCGCTCGCTCTACGACGCGATGGCCGC
>NZ_JBZAYE010000949.1:0-2049 GCF_058244205.1 Variovorax sp. 20P10.2.4 | reverse complement strand
CGACCTGCTGTGCCGCGTGATGGGCGCGGCGCTGGCCAAGGGGCTCGGGCAGGCGGTGGTGATCGAGAACCGGCCGGGCGCGGGCGGCATCGTCGGCATCTCCGAGGTGGCGCGCGCGGCGCCCGACGGCTACACGATCGGCTATGCCAACGTGGGCACGCTCGCGATCAACAAGTCGCTCTACGCGAGGCTGCCCTACGACCCCGACCGCCAGCTCGCGCCGGTCGCGATGACCGGCTTCGTGCAGAACGCGCTGGTGGTGCGCAACGAGCTGCCGGTGAAGACCGTGGCGGAACTGGTCGCCCACCTGCGCGCGCATCCCGGCAAGCTGACCCTGGCCTCGGCCGGCAACGGCACCACCAGCCACCTGGGCGGCGAACTGTTCAAGAGCATGACGGGCACCTTCATGCTGCACGTGCCCTACCGCGGCAGCCTGGCGGCGATCCAGGACCTGATCGGCGGCGGGGTCGACGTGATGTTCGACAACCTGTCCTCGATCAGCCCCTTCATCGCCTCGGGCCGGGTGCGCGCGCTGGCGGTCACGGGGGCTCATCGCTCGCCGCTCTTTCCGGCGCTGCCGACGGTGCAGGAGGCCGGCGTGCCGGGATACGAGAGCGTGGCCTGGGGCGGCGTGGTGGTGCCGGCGGGCACGCCCGTCGAGGTGGTGGCGCGGCTCAATGCCGAGTTCAACGCGATGATGAACGACGCCGAGGTGCGCGAGCGGCTCGCGCGGCTGTCGCTCGAGACCGCGAGCGGGCCGCCCGAGCGGCTGTTCGAGCTGGCGCGGCGCGAGACGCCGGTGTGGGCCGCGGTGATCCGGCGCGCGAACGCCCGCGTCGACTGATGCAGCCGCTCGACCTGGTCATCGAGGGCGGCGACGTCATCGATGGCAGCGCGGCGCCGCGCGTGCGGCAGGACGTGGGCGTGCGCGATGGCGTGATCGAGCGCCTGGGCGACTTGCGCGCCGTGCCCGCGCACCGGCGCATCGATGCCCGCGGCCGCATCGTCGCGCCCGGCTTCATCGATGCGCATGCGCACGACGACCGGCTGCTGCTCGAGCCGCCCGCTGACCGCCATCCGAAGCTGATGCAGGGCGTGACCACCGTGGTGGCCGGCAACTGCGGCTGGAGCCTGGCGCCGCTGCGCATTCCTTTCGAGCGGGTGCCGCCGCCGCTGCGCGAATTCATCGGGCGCGGCGACCGCCGCTTTGCGCGCTTCGGCGACTACCTCGATGCGGTGCGCGAGATCTGTCCCGCGACCAATGCCGCGTTCCTGGTCGGCCACACCACGCTGCGCGCGCAGCATGTGCGGGACCTGGATCGCGCCGCCACGCCCGCCGAGACCGCGGCCATGGCGCGCGAGGTCGAGGAGGCTCTGGACGCGGGCGCGATCGGCCTGTCGACCGGCGTCTTCTATGCCCCTGCGCGCGCCGCCACGGCGCACGAGATGACAGCGGTGGGCGAGCCGCTGCGCGCGCACGGCGGCCTGATCGCGATGCACATTCGCGACGAGTCCGATGCGATCGACGAAGCGCTGCACGAGGCGCTCGGCGTGGGCCGCGCGCTCGGCGTGCCGCTCGTGATCTCGCACCACAAGCTCACGGGCCTGGCGAACCACGGGCGTTCCGCGTCCACGCTGCGCCTGCTCGCGCGGGCCGCAAAGGGGCAGCCGGTGTGCATCGACTGCTATCCCTATGCCGCTTCTTCCACCCTGCTGATTCCCGCGCGCGTGAGCCAGTCGGCGCGCGTGCGCATCACTTGGTCCGAACCGATGCCGCAGCACACCGGGCGCGAGCTCGCGGACATCGCCGCCGAGATGGGCCTGGGCCTCGAGCAGGCCGCGCAGCGCCTCTGCCCGGCCGGCGCGGTCTACTTCTCGATGGACGAGGCCGACGTGCAGCGCATCCTCGCGGCGCCCGGCACCATGGTCGGATCGGACGGCCTGCCGAACGACGTGCAGCCGCACCCACGGCTGTGGGGCGCCTTTCCGCGCGTGCTGGGCCACTATGCACGCGACCTGAAGCTGTTCGCGCTCGAGACCGCGGTGCAC
>NZ_JBZAYE010000948.1:0-2050 GCF_058244205.1 Variovorax sp. 20P10.2.4 | reverse complement strand
GCCGGCCGGGTCGCGATCTCCTGGCGCAGCACCTGGCGCGCGAGCGCGCAGGCGATCTCGAGCGTGCCGCGCGCGAGCTCCTGCTGCACTTCGGCCAGCTGCGCCTCGGCGCTTGCGAGCAAGGCGGCCACGCGCTGCGCGGCCTCCAGGCCCTCGTTGGCCTGGTAGGCCTCCATCTGTTCGCGCGTCTCGGCCTGCGCGGCTGCGCGGCCGGCCGCATAGCCTTCGTCGCGGCCCTGCTGGCGCGCCTCCTCGATCGCCTCGGGATCGACCACGCCGCCGAGCACGTTGCCCTCGGCGCCGACGGCGGCGAACTGCCAGCGCGCAAAGCGCGCGACGTCCTCGCCGCGGATGAAGGCGCCGCGGCTCATCGGCGGGCTCCGGTCGGTTCAGCGACGGCCATGCGCGCGCCCATCAGACGAACCCGCCATCGCCGCCGCCCAGCATGATCTGGCCTTCGTCGGCAAGCCGGCGCAGCGCCTTGAGGATTTCCTTCTGCTGCGCCTCGACCTCCGACAGCCGCAGCGGACCGCGCGCCTCGAGGTCCTCGCGCAGCGCCTCGGCCGCGCGCGAGGACATGTTCGACAGGAACTTGTCGCGCAGCGGCGGCGCCGCGCCCTTGAGCGCGACGATCAGCGTCTCGGAGGCGATCTCCTTCATCACCAGCTGCAGCGACTTGTCGTCGAGCTTCATCACGTCGTCGAAGACGAAGGTCAGGTCGGCGATCTGCTGCGCCAGCTCGGCATCGTGGTTGCGGATCGCCGCGATGGCCTGCGCATCGGCGCCGCTGCCCAGCAGGTTGATCATGCCGGCGGCCGTGCGCGGGCCGCCCAGCGAGGGCTTGCGCACCTTGGCGCCGCCCGAGAGCACGCGGAACATCACCTCGTTGAGGTCTTCGAGCGCGGCCGGCTGGATGCCCTCGAGCGTGGCGACGCGCAGCAGCACCTCGGCGCGCTGCAGGTCGGGCAACTGCAGCAGGATCGCCGAGGCATGCTCGGGCTCCAGGTGCACCAGGATCGCGGCCACGATCTGCGGATGCTCGAGCTTGAGCACTTCGGCCACCGACGGCGCGTCCATCCACTTGAGGTTCTCGATGCCGCTGAGATCGGCGGTCTGCAGGATGCGGTCGACCAGGATCGAGGCCTTCTCCTCGCCGAGCGCTTGGCGCATCACCGAGCGCACGTAGTCGCCGGTGTCGGCCGCGAACAGGCTCTGGCCCGCGGTGGCGGTGATGAAGCGGTCCGCCACCTCGCCGAGCCGCTCGCGCGACACCGCGCGGGTCTTGGCGATGGTCTCGCCGATCTTCTGCACCTCGCGCGGCGACAGGTGCCGCAGCACCTCGCCGGCTTCCTGTTCGCCGAGCGACATCAGGAGGATCGCCGCGTCGTTGAGTCCCTGTTCGTCCATCTGCTTCGTTTCCGCTCAGCCGTGGACCCAGGTCTTGACGATGTTCGCCACCGCCACCGGGTTCTGCCGCGCCATCTGGCGCGCGCCCTCCAGCCGCATCTGCTCGGGCACCTGCTCCTGCGGCGAGGGCACGGCCACCGCCTCGGGCGCGCCGAGCGCGGGACGCTCGGGCGTGTCGGCCACCATCGCGTTGAGCTGGCTGCCGGCGGCGGGACCGCCGAGCGCCGGCGTGGTGCTGCCGGGCAGCGGCTTGGCCGCGGCCATGGCCTTGAGGCCGGGGCGCACCATGCCCAACAGCACGATCGCGCCGATCAGCACCAGCCCCACGGGCCAGGCGAAGCTGCGCGCCAGCTCGAGCGTCTCGGGGCGCTTCCACAGCGGCAACTCGACCTGCACCGGCGCGTCGACCAGGAACGGCGTGTTCATCAGGTTCACCGAGTCGCCGCGCTCCTTGTTGAAGCCGATGCTCTCGCGCACCAGCGCCGTCATCTGCTCGACCTGCTGCGCCGACAGCGCGGTCGGCACCACCTTGCCCGCGGCATCGGCCACGCCCTGGTAATTGACGACCACCGCCGCGCTGAGCCGGCGAATCTGGCCGCTGGCGCTGCGCACGGTCTTCACGGTCTTGTCGACCTCGTAGTTG
>NZ_JBZAYE010000947.1:0-2057 GCF_058244205.1 Variovorax sp. 20P10.2.4 | reverse complement strand
GCCTCGGCCTCGTCCTGCTCGGCACCGCCGCGCTGCGTCTTGGTGACGAAGGGGATCGGCACCTTGGTCACGTAGACCGCGATACCCAGCGCGACGCCCAGGCCGAGCACCAGCCCGATGATCAGGCCGATGACGATGTTGCCGCGTTGTCTGGTTGTCTTCTTCATGGGGAGGGGGTTCACATCTTGCGCGGCGCGGTGACGCCGAGGATCGCGAGGCCATTGTGCAGCACCTGCGCGGTCGCGGCGACCAGCGCCAGGCGCGCCAGCTTCACGGCCTCGTCGTCGACCAGGATGCGCTCGGCGTCGTAGTAGCTGTGGTACGTGGCCGCCAGTTCGCGCAGGTAGAAGGTGACGTCGTGCGGCGCGAAATCCTTGGCCGCGGCGCTCAGCATCTCGGGGTACTTGGCCAGCAGCAGCATCAGCGACTGGGCCGCCGGGCTCTCGAGCGGCGCCAGGTCGACGCCCTGCAGCATGGCCGCGTCGCCGCCCCAGGCCGCGAGCACCGAGCAGATGCGCGCATGCGCGTACTGCACGTAGTACACCGGGTTGTCGTTGTTCTGCGCCACGGCCAGGTCGACGTCGAAGGTGTATTCGGTGTCGGGCTTGCGGCTCAGCAGGAAGAAGCGCACGGCGTCGGTGCTGGTCCACTCGATCAGGTCGCGCAGCGTGACGTAGCTGCCGGCGCGCTTGCTGATCTTGACCTCCTCGCCGCCCTTGGTGACGCGCACCATGGTGTGCAGCACGTAGTCGGGGTAGCCCTCGGGAATGCCCTCGCCGGCAGCCTGCAGCCCGGCGCGCACGCGCGCGATGGTGCCGTGGTGGTCGGTGCCCTGGATGTTGATGACCTTGTGGAAGCCGCGCTCCCACTTGGCGATGTGATAGGCGACGTCGGGCACGAAGTAGGTGTACGTGCCGTCCTGCTTCTTCATCACGCGGTCCTTGTCGTCGCCATAGTCCGTCGACTTGAGCCACAGCGCGCCGTCCTGCTCGTAGGTCTTGCCCGCGGCGACCAGCTGCGCCACCGCGCGCTCGACGCGGCCGCTGGTGTAGAGGCTGGACTCGAGGTAGTACTGGTCGAAGCGCACGCGGAAGGCCTGCAGGTCCAGGTCCTGCTCGCGGCGCAGGTAGGCGACGGCGAACTCGCGGATCGCCTCCAGGTCCTCGATGTCGCCGCTGGCCGTGACCTCGCGGTCCTCCGACTTCACGGTCTTCTTCGCGATGAAGTCGGCCGCGATGTCGGCGATGTAGTCGCCGTTGTAGGCCGCGGCCTTCTCGCCGCTCGGCCATTCGGCGTCGCCGGGCTTGAAGCCGCGCGCGCGCAGCTGCGTGCTGTTGGCCAGGGTCTGGATCTGCACGCCGGCGTCGTTGTAGTAGTACTCGCGCCAGACCTGCTCGCCCTGCGAGGCGCGCAGGTTGCAGATGGCGTCGCCGAGCGCGGCCTGGCGGCCGTGGCCCACGTGCAGCGGGCCGGTGGGGTTGGCCGAGACGAACTCGACCAGCACCTTCTCGCCGGTGGCCGGGCGCTGGCCGAAGGCGGCGCCGGCGTCGAGCACCTCGCGCACCACCTGCTGCTTGGCGGCGGTCTTCAGCCGGATGTTGAGGAAGCCGGGGCCGGCGATCTCGACCGCCTGCACCCACTGGGCGAAGGCGGGGGTGGCGAGCAGCGCGGCGCTCAGTTCCTCGGCGAGCTCGCGCGGCTTGCGGCCGAGCGGCTTGGCCAGCTGCATGGCGGCATTGCTGGCGAAGTCGCCGTGGGCCGCGACCTTGGGGGACTCGAACGCGGCCTTGAGGCCGGCGCCGGGCGAGAGGGATTCGAGCGTGTTCGCGAGCGCCGCGAGCAGCTCCTGTTTGACCAATAGCATCGGCGAATTTTACCGGGGGCAAACTCGGTCGCAGTTGACGATCGTCATCCGACCGTCCTCTTCGCCCGTTACGATGGTCAACCCCGAGGCGGGGCAGCCACTGTCACAACCCATTTGCAAGGACACACACCATGAAGAAGCTCCTTTCCCTGGTCGCCTCCACCATCGCGCTCGGCGCCTGCCTTTCCTTCGG
>NZ_JBZAYE010000946.1:0-2058 GCF_058244205.1 Variovorax sp. 20P10.2.4 | reverse complement strand
GGGCCCCGGCACCGGCAACCCGCCGCCGGGCGACCCGCCGATGCTCGCGAGCATCGACAGCCAGTTGCCCGCCGACACGGCCACCACGGCGCAGCGCTGCGACTTCCTCGATCCCGCGCACTGCATGCTGCCGTTTCCCAACGACTACTACACGGTGGCCGATGCCAGCACCGACACCGGCCGCCGGCTGAACCTGCAGACGGCCTCGATGCCGCGCAGCGAGGTGGTGCGCAACAAGCCGATCGACACCACCGAATGGAACCGCAACGACGGCTTCTCGCCGGGCGCGATGATCGTGACGCGCGTGCCGGGCGTGGACCTCGCACGCACGGGCGCGCCGGGCATCGGCGACCTCTCGGCCTCGCTCAAGGCCGACGCGCCCGTGGTGCTGATCGATGCCGACACGCTCGAGCAGAAGCTGATCTGGGTCGAGCTCGACAAGAACAACGTCAGCGCGAGCGATCGCCAGAGCCTCAACATCCGCGTGGCGAAGAACCTCGAGTGGGGCCATCGCTACATCGTGGCGATGCGCAACATGAAGGATGCCACCGGCAAGACCATCGAGGCCGGGCCCGCGTTCCGCATCTACCGCGACCGCCACGAGAGCGCGCTGGGCTTCGTGAACGATCGCCGAGCGCACATGGAGAGCATCCTCTCGACGCTGCAGCGCGCGGGCGTGACTCGTGAGCCTCTGTACCTGGCCTGGGACTTCACGGTGGGTTCGCAGCGCAGCATCACGGGCCGCATGCTCGCGATCCGCGATGCCGGCTTCGCGGCACTCACCGACAACACGCCCGGCTTCAAGGTGACGACGGTGCAGGACCTGACGCCCGCGCAGGACGCGCGCATCGCGCGCCACATCGAGGGCACGCTCACGGTGCCGAGCTTCGTGGCGGCTCCCACGGCCGGCACGGCCGACATCACGCCGGTGATCGCCGCGGTGGCGCCCTACCTGGGCGGCGGCGCGCTGTCGGTGCCGGCCGTCAAGGCCGCCTTCGACACGCTGGGCGACAAGCCGTTGCCGCTGGAGACCTTCCGCTACGCCTCGGCCACGCCGGGCGTGTACGACACGCCGGTGTGGGACGGTCACTCGACACTCACCGTGCCCTTCATCTGCAACATCCCGCGCGCGGCGCTCAACCCCGACGGCAGCATCAACCCCGCGCGCATCTCGCTGTACGGCCATGGCCTGTTCGGCAAGCCGACCGAGGTCAATGCCAGCAACGTGAAGGACATGAGCAACGAGCACAACTTCGTGTTCTGCGCGACCAACTGGTACGGCTTCTCGCAGACCGAGATCGTGCCGTCGGTGTTCGGCTTCTTCGACCTGTCGAACGCACGCGTGCCCTTCGACACCACGCAGCAGGGCGTGCTCAACATGCTGATGCTGGGCCGCGCGATGCAAAGCGCCAAGGGCTTCGGCAGCAATGCCGCCTTCCAGATGGGCACCACGCCGCGCAGCGTGCTCGACACCAGCGAGCTGTTCTACGACGGCAACAGCCAGGGCGGCATCCTCGGCGGCATGCTGATGAGCGTGGCGCAGGACATCCACCGCGGCGTGCTCGGCGTGCCCGGCATGAACTACTCGCTGCTGCTCGAGCGCAGCGCGGACTTCCCCGAGTTCGCGACCATGGTCTACGCGGCCTACCCCGACAGCCTCGACCAGCAGTTCATCTTCTCGCTGTGGCAGACGCTGTGGGACCGCGCCGAGGCCAACGGCTATGCGCAGGCGATGACCGACAAGCCGCTGCCCGGCACGCCGGCGCACAAGGTGCTGATGCACGTGGCCTTCGGCGACCACCAGGTCACGATGTGGTCGGCCGAGGTCGAGGCGCGCACCATCGGCGCCAAGCTCTACTGCCCGGCCACGGCCAGCGGCCGCCATCCCGACGCGCTGCCCTACTTCCAGCTCTCGTGCATGGACCTGGGCGCCGGCGGCTACGACGGCTCCGCGATGGTGGTGTGGGACAGCGGCCCGGGCCGCCTGCCGCCACCGCCGCAGGACAACCTCGCGCCCACGGCCGGCAGCGATCCGCACGAGGATCCGCGCGCCACGCC
>NZ_JBZAYE010000945.1:0-2066 GCF_058244205.1 Variovorax sp. 20P10.2.4 | reverse complement strand
CGCTGCCCTGGGCGCGCACCTCGATCATGCTGGCGATGGACGTCTCGCTGAGCATGCGCGTGAACGACGTCAAGCCGACCCGGCTCGAGGCCGCGCAGGCGGCGGCCAAGTCCTTCCTGCGCGAGCTGCCGCGGCGCATCGAGGTCGGCCTCGTCACCTTCGCCGGCAGCAGCCAGGTCGCGCAGCGCGCCACGCTCGACCGCGACGCGCTCGCGGCCAGCATCGACGCCTTCCAGATGCAGATGGGCACCGCGGTCGGCGACGCGATCGTGCTGTGCCTGGCCGAGCTGTTCCCGCAGGACAACATCAGCTTGGGCGAGATGACCTTCGGCGGCAACGCGCCGCGCGGGCGCAGCCTGGACGACAAGGCGAAGCCGCCGCCGCGCCAGATCACGCCGGTGGCGCCCGGCTCCTACGATGCCGCGGCGATCATCCTGCTGAGCGACGGCCGCCGCACCACCGGCATCGACACGCTCGAGGCCGCGAAGATGGCGGCCGACCGCGGCGTGCGCGTCTACGTGATCGGCATGGGCACGCTCGACGGCGACATCGCCGCGCCCGACGGCATGGCGATCTACATGAAGCTCGACGAGCCCACCTTGCGCGAGGTGGCGCGCATGACCGGCGGCGAGTACCACCACGCCGGCACCGCCGAGGCGCTGCACGGCGTCTACGAGAAGCTCGGCTCGCGCGTGCAGGTGCAGCCGCGCGAGAACGAGCTCTCGGGCCTGCTGGCGCTGCTGTCGGCGCTGCTCGCGATCACGGGCGCGGCGCTGTCGGTGCTGTGGTTCGGGCGCATCGTCTGAGCCGCGGTTTGCCGCTCCCGCGCGGCGGCGCCACAATCGCGGCTGCACCCGCTGGCCCGCCGGCCACTGTGTCGCATCCACCGGCCGATCCTCCATGCAGCATTCCCCGTTCCTCCTGCGCACGCGCCCCATCGGCGCTGGCAACCTGCGCGCCTTCGAGGTCGTGGCGCGGCACCTGAACTTCCGCGCCGCGGCCGAGGAGATGTCGCTCACGCAGCCGGCCGTGAGCCGCCAGATCCAGGCGCTCGAGGAGGAGGTGGGTGTGCGCCTGTTCCTGCGCCACACGCGCGCGGTCGAGCTCACGAGCGCGGGCGCCTTGCTGCTGCTGTCGGTGCAGCAGGCGCTGCCGCGCATCGACGCCACCATCCGCCAGATCCGCCAGAGCGCGTCGCGCAAGAGCGTGGGGCTGACCACCTTCGCCTCGTTCGCCTCGATGTGGCTGATCCCGCGCCTCGAGGCCTTCCAGCGCGACCATCCCGACATCGACATCCGCATCGATGCCTCCGACGCCGTGATCGACCTCGAGGTCAGCGACATCGACCTCGCGCTGCGCTACGGCCGCGCCGAGCACATGCCCGAGGGCGCGGTGCGGCTGTTCGGCGAGCACCTCACGCCGGTGGCCAGCCCCTGGCTCATCAAGAGCAACCCGCCGATCGAGAAGCCCGAGGACCTCGCGCGCTTCACGCTGATCGAGGTCGGCGATGCGCACCCCAGCTATGTCGAGTGGCTGGTCTGGCGCCGCTGGTTCGAATCGAACGGCCTGGCCCGGATCCAGCCGCGCCGCTGGCTCTACTTCAACTACGACTACCAGATGGCGCAGGCCGCGCTGACCGGCCAGGGCGTGGTGCTGGCGCGCAGCCCGCTGATCGCCGAGAGCCTGGCCAACGGCGACCTGGTCGAGGTGCTGCCGCGCCAGCGCATGGATTCGCCGATGGCCTACTGGCTCGTGAGCGGCCCGCGCAGCGCCGGCCGGCCCGAGCTCCAGGCCTTCGGCGCATGGCTGCAGCAGCAGGCGGTGCTCACGCGCGCGGCGATCGGCGATGCGGTCGACGACGAGGCGCCGGTGGCACGGCGCCAGAGTGCCGCATGAACGCCGCATGAGCGCCGAGTGAGCGGCAGGCGCGGCAACAGCGTCTACGTCGAGCTGGCCCCGCTCGCGGCGCACCGCGCGCTGCTCGACCATCTGTTCATCCTCGTCGACGACGGCACCCTGACCGCGCCGGGCCGGCACCGCTTCGCCACGCCGTTCTCCGAGATCCG
>NZ_JBZAYE010000944.1:0-2082 GCF_058244205.1 Variovorax sp. 20P10.2.4 | reverse complement strand
TCGCCGATGCGCATGCCGAGGTGGCGCAGGCGCTGGCGCAAGCCACGGCAGCCTTCAACGACGGCGCCGCGCGCGATGCGCTGCATGCACTGATCGAGGCCCAGCACTGGCGCCTGACCTACTGGCGCGTGGCGGCCGACGAGATCAACTACCGGCGCTTCTTCGACATCAACGACCTCGCGGCGCTGCGCATGGAGCGCGACGAGGTGTTCGAGGCCACGCAGTCGCTGGCGCTGGACCTCGCGGCGCAGGGCATCGTCGACGGGCTGCGCATCGACCATCCCGACGGCCTGCACGATCCGGCGCGCTACTTCCGCCAGCTGCAGGAAGGCTATGCGCGCCGCGCCGGCCTGCCGCTGGCCGGCGACGATGCGCGCGGCCGCCCGGCGCGGCCGCTGTACGTGGTAGCCGAGAAGATCGTGGCGCGCGGCGAGGAGGTGCCCGAGGACTGGCACGTGCACGGCACCACCGGCTACCGCTTCGCGAACGTGGCCAACGGCGTGCTGATCGACACCGCCGCGGCCGGGCGCTTCGCGGTGCTGTGGCATCGCTTCACCGGGTCGCCCGCGCATTTCGAGGCCCATGTGCGCGACGGCAAGGCGGCCGTGATGCGCCATGCGCTGGCCTCGGAGCTCTCGGTGCTGTCGAACGCGCTGCTGCGCATCGCGCGCGCCGACCGCGACACGCGCGACCACACGCTCAACACGCTGCGCCGCGCGCTCGCGGCGGTGGTGGCCTGCCTGCCGGTCTACCGCAGCTACATCGTCGACACGCCCTCGGCGCAGGACCGCCGCTTCATCGACGAAGCGGTGGCCGCGGCCGAGCGGCACTTCGGCGACGGCGACACCTCGGTCTACGCGTTCCTGCGCCAGACCCTGAGCGGCGAGGCCGTGCCCACGGCCGGCCCCGCGCTGCGCGACCGGGTGCGGCGCTTCGCGGTGCGCTTCCAGCAGTTCAGCGCGCCGGTGGCGGCCAAGGGCGTGGAGGACACAGCCTTCTACCGCTACTTTCCGCTCGCCGCGCTCAACGAGGTGGGCGGCGATCCCGACGTGTTCGGCGTCGACGTGGAGGACTTCCACGCGGCGAGCGCCGACCGCGCCGCGCGCTGGCCGCACACCATGCTCGCGACCTCGACGCACGACAACAAGCGCTCCGAGGACGTGCGCACGCGCATCGACGTGCTGTCGGAGATCCCGCGCGAATGGCGCGCCGCGCTGATGCGCTGGCGCCGGCTGCAGCAGCCGCTGCGCGAGCGCATGGCCGCCGAGGGCGCGCCGGCCGATGCGCCCTCGGGCGCCGACCTCTACCTGCTGTGCCAGACGCTGGTCGGCACGCTGCCCGCCGAAGGGCTCGAAGGCGAGGCGCTGGCCGACTACAGCGAACGCATCGTGCAGTACATGCACAAGGCCGCGCGCGAAGCCAAGCTGCGCACCGCGTGGACCCGGCCCGACGCAGGCTACGAAGATGCGCTGCGGCGCTTCGTGGAACTGACGCTCGATGCGGCGCAGCCGGCCGCGTGGTGGACGGACCTGCGGGCCTTCGCGTCGCGCATCGCGCTGTTCGGGGCCTGGAACAGCCTCTCGCTGACGCTGCTGAAGTTCGCCTCGCCGGGCGTGCCCGACGTCTACCAGGGCACCGAGCTGATGCCGCTGACGCTGGTGGACCCCGACAACCGGCGGGCCGTGGACTATGCGTGCCGCGAAGACTTGCTCGAGGACTTCGAGCAGCGCGCGGCGGGCGCGCGCTCCGCCGAGAGCGTGGAGGCGTTCGCGCGCGCACCGCACGACGGCCGCGCCAAGCTCTGGTTTGCCTGGCGACTGCTGGCGCTGCGCCGCGCGCAGGATGCGTTCTTCCGCGATGCCGACTACCGCGGGTTGCGCGTGGAAGGACCGCTCGCGCGGCACGTGGTCGCGTTCGAGCGGCGCCATGAGGGACGCACGCTGGTGGTGGTGGCTGCGCGCTTCTTCGCGGGGCTGTGCGGCGGCATGGCGGACGAGGCCGCGCCGGTGCTGCCGGTGGGCGAGGCCTGGCGCGGCACGCGGGTGTGGCTGTCCGACGAAAGCACGGCCGATGCGCGGGCCG
>NZ_JBZAYE010000943.1:0-2086 GCF_058244205.1 Variovorax sp. 20P10.2.4 | reverse complement strand
AGCCTGCTGCCGCGCTGGCGCGGCGCCGCGCCGATCCACCGCGCCATCGAGGCCGGCGACGCGCGCACCGGCATCACGATCATGCAGATGGATGCCGGCCTCGACACCGGCGACATGCTGTCGGTCGAGGCGCTCGAGATCGGCGAGGACAACACCGCCCGCCTGCACGACCGGCTGGCCGCGCTCGGCGGCCGCATGATCGTCGAGGCGCTGGCCGGCGCCGCCGAGGGCCGTCTCGTGCGCACGCCGCAGCCGGCCGAGGGCGTGACCTACGCCAACAAGGTCGAGAAGCAGGAAGCGCTGATCGACTGGCAGCGGCCCGCCGCCGAGATCGTGCGCTGCATCCGCGCCTTCGATCCCTTTCCCGGCGCCAACAGCCCGCTCGAGAACGAGACCATCAAGCTCTGGGCCGCGCATGCCGTGGCCGGCATGGTCTCGGACGCGCCCGGCACCATCCTCGCGGTGACCGGCGACGGCATCGCGGTGGCGGCGGCCGACGCGGTCGTGACCGTCACCGAGCTCCAGCGACCGGGCGGCAAGCGCCTGGGTGTCGCCGATTTCCTGCGCGGCTTCGACCTGAAGACCGGCCAGGTGTTCGGGTGAGCGCCTGATGTTCCTGTCGGCCGCCATCCGGCGCCGCCCGCAGTTCCGCGTGGGCGTGCGCGACATGACCCCCGTGGCGCTGGGCATCGGCGCCTGGGGCCTGATGACCGGCGTGGCCATGGTCAAGTCGAACATGAGCGTGCTCGAGGCCGTGGCGATGACCCTGCTGGTCTATGCGGGCAGCTCGCAGCTCGCGGCCATTCCGCTGCTGTTCGCGGGCGCGCCGGCCTGGGTGATCCTGGCGACCGGCTTCTGCGTCAACCTGCGCTTCGTGGTCTTCAGCCTGCACCTGCGGCCCTACCTGATGCACATGCCGCGCTGGCGCCGCATGCTGCACGGCTACCTCACGGCCGACATGAGCTATGCGCTGTTCACCAAGCAGTACCCGGCGCCGCCGGTCACCGACGAGGAACGGCTCGCGCAGGAGGCCTACCTCACGGGCAACTACGCCGTGACCTGGTGCGCCTGGATGGGCATGAGCCTCTTGGGCATCGCGCTGGCCAACCTGATCCCGCAGAGCTGGGGCCTGGGCTTCGCGGGCGTGCTGAGCCTGGTGGCGATCGTCTGCTCGATGGCCACGACGCGGCTGCGCATCCTCGCGGCGCTGATCGCGGGCGCCACGGCGGTCGCGGCCTATGCGCTGCCGCTCAAGCTCAACATCGTGGCCGCCATCGGCGTGGCCGTGCTGCTGTGCTTCTGGCTCGAGAAGCAGTTCGGCCTCGACCCCGAGGCGGAGGACGACAAGTGAAGGGCGAGACCGATTTCTGGACGCTCGCCGTGATCGTCGGCCTGGCCGGCGTTACCGTGCTCACGCGCTGCTTCTTCTTCATCCTCGACCGGCCCTGGGGCCTGCCCGAGTGGGCGCACCGCGCGCTGCACTACGCGCCGGCCGCCGCGCTGGCCGGCGTGATCGCGCCCGAGATCGTGATGACGCAGGGCCACCTGATCAACTCGCTGCACGACGCGCGCATCTACGCCACCGTGGTCGGCGCGGCCTATTACTACTGGCGCCGCGGCGTGCTCGGCACCATGCTGGCCGGCATGGCGGTGTACCTGCCGCTGCACCTCATCTGGGGCTGGTAGCCGAGCGGATCTCGGTGCCGGCCTCGGTCTCGACCCAGCGCACCAGCTCGCTCACGCTCACGCCGGGCCCGCGCGCCGCATCGGCCTGCTGCCACAGCCGGCGGCCCTCCTCGCTGATCGGCGCCGGCATGCCGAGCTCGCGCGCCAGGTCGACCGCGATGCCCATGTCCTTGAGCATCAGCTCGAGCTTGAACGGATCGTCGAAGCTGCGGCTGATCACGCGCTGGTGGATGTGCGTGCGCGTGATCCACGAGCCGCCGGTGGCCTCGTTGAGCACGTCGGTCATCACGGCCGGATCGAGCCCGGCGCGGGTGCCGATCGCCAGCCCCTCGGCCGTGGCCGTGAGCGTGACGGCGGTGATCAGGTTGTTGAGGCACTTCATGGTGTGGCCGGCGCCGAG
>NZ_JBZAYE010000942.1:0-2090 GCF_058244205.1 Variovorax sp. 20P10.2.4 | reverse complement strand
ACGGGCCGCTCGGCCAGCGCGCGGCGGATGAGCAGCAGGGCGCCCTGGTCGAGGCCCAGCGACTCAATATCGATAGCCGGTGGCGGTGATGCGGCCATCGCCGTCGTAGAAACGCTCGTCGTCGACCGCGCGCTCGAGCAGCGCGTAGCCGCTGGTGCGGCCGGCGCGCCATTCGCGCAGGCCCTCGAGCTCGAGCAGCGGGCGCACCTGCGGGTCGTCCCAGCGCATCGCCATCAGCAGCGCCACGAAGCGCTCGATGAGCGCGGCCGGCGCGTCGGGACTGGTGGTGAAGTTGCAGTGGTCGTAGGCGCCGGTGCGCGCCAGCACGCGCGTGCTGCCCGCGGGCAGGGTGCCGTCGAGACCGAAGGCCAGCAGGTTGCCGTCGATCAGGCAGCAGGCGTCGATCTCGCCGGCGCGCAGCGCCACGGCCGCGTCGCGTTCGCCGCCGATGTGGTCGCCATGCTTGCCGCCGAGCACGTCGAACAGGCGGGGCTGGAAGTCGCGCGATTGCACCAGGCCCGCGCCGCGCAGGTGGTCGAGCGGGATCAGCGTGGCCTGCGGCGAATCGGCCGCGCCGAAGCCGATGGTCTTGCCGCGCAGCTGGTCGAGCGACTGCACCGGGCTGTCGGCGCGCACCACGATGGCCGAGCGCAGGTCGCAGTCGGTGTCGCGCATGGCCACGGCGCGCACCTGCTGGCCGCGGGCGCGCGCGATGCGCTCGGCGCGCACCCAGGCCAGCGGCGAGTTCCAGGCCAGGTGGATGCTGCCGTCGAACTGCGCCTCGACCTGGCGCTCGTAGTTCGAATACAGCAGGTAGTCGAAGGCCAGGCCGTGCTGCGCGAAGAAGGCCTTGAAGCCTTCCCAGATGGTGACGACCTTGGGCGCGTAGGCCACGGCGCCCATGATCAGCGTCGGTTCGGACACGGGCAGCTCCTCAGAACAGCGGCAGGCCGGTGATGGCCTTGCCGATGAAGTCGTAGAGCACGTCGGAGGTCGGCGCCATCACGCTCGAGGCGCGCGCATCGCGGAACAGCCGCTCGATGCCCGCCTCCTTGCGGAAGGCCGCGCCGCCGCACACGCGCATCGCGGTGTCGGTCACCGTCAGCGCGGACTCGGCCGCGGCGGCCTTGACCTCGAGCACGCGCAGCATGGTGTCGGCACGGCCCGCGCCGATGGCGGCGATGGTGTCGTCGAGCAGGGCCTGCGCCATGTCGGCCTGGATGCGGGCGCGCGCGAGGTAGGCGCGGATGGTGGGCAGGTCGGCCAGCGAGCTGTCGAGGTGCACGTGCTTCGTCTGGCTCACATGGCCGATGGCGCGCGCCAGGGCGCCGTTCATCAGGCCCACCGAGCAGGCGGCGCTGAGCACCGAGAACCAGGGCAGCACCACGCCCATCATGGTGTCGAAGCCCTTGCCGTCCTCGCCGAGGCGATCGCTTGCGGCGACGCGCACGCCCTTCGCCGCGATCGGCGTGGAGGCGTTGCCGCGCAGGCCCAGGCCGTCGAAGCGTCCGGGCTGGCTCAGCCCCTCGGCCCTGGCGCCGACCAGCCACAGCGTGCTCGCGCCCTCGGCCGCCAGCGGCTTGCTCGACCACACATAGCTGTCGGCCTCGAAAGCCGAGGTGACCCAGCTCTTGCGCGCATCGAGCAGCACGCCGTCGCCGTCGGCGCGCGCGGTGCCGGTGGGGGCCCAGAAGTGGCTGCGCGAGTCGGCCTCGGAGAAGGCCAGCGTGCTCAGGTGGCGGCCTTCGGCAACCGCCTTGCGCACGGCCTCGGGGCCCTGCTGCTCGAGCACCGCGGTGGCGCAGTAGTGCATGCAGACCACCATCGCGGTGGAAGGGCAGGTCTGCGCGAGCTGCGCGACCACCTGCGCGGCCTCCTTGAGGCCCAGGCCCTGGCCGCCCACCGCGGTGGCCGAGACCAGGCCGAGCAGGCCGGCCTTGCCGAGCGCCGCGATCGCCTCGCGCGGGAACCGTGCCTCGGCATCGGTGCGGGGGGCCAGCGGCTGGAGGACTTCCTTGTCGATATCGGCGAGCGCGTCGAGCGGGTTCATCGCATTCTCCTGAGGTCGGGGTTTAGAACGTGTTCATGAT
>NZ_JBZAYE010000941.1:0-2093 GCF_058244205.1 Variovorax sp. 20P10.2.4 | reverse complement strand
GACGAACAGGCCGAACAGCGCGAACAGCACCGCCAGCGACGGCGCCAGGCTGGCCAGCGCGAAGCCGGCCGCGAGCAGCACGATGCCGGTGCCGACCACCGCGCGCAGCGGAAAGCGGTCGGCCAGCGCGCCCGAGAAGGCGCCGACGATGTAGTAGAGCAGCGCCGTGGCCGAGAACAGCGAGGCGACCGGGAAGCGCCCGGCGCCGAAGCTGGCCTGGATGCCCGCGAAGAAGGCGCCGAAGGAATAGGCGGCGCCGAACACCAGCGCCAGCAGCACATGGGCGGCCGCGACGACGCCCCAGCCGCGAAAGAGCCTCATGGCGCCTTCGACATGATCGCGTCCATCGCCGCGACGAAGCGCTCGAGCTCGTGCGGCGCGCCGATCGAGACGCGGATGAAGCGCTCGAAACCCGGCTCCTTCCACGGCTTGACGATGATGCCGCGCGCCAGCAGCGCCTCGTTGACCGGCCCGTTCGGCCGGCCCAGGTCGATGAACAGGAAGTTGGCCGCCGAGGGCGCGATGCGCAGCCCCGACCAATCGCGTGCGCGCAGCTGCGCGGCCAGCGCGTCGCGCAGCCGCACCGTCTGTTCCACGGCCGCCTGCATGCAGGCCTCGTCACCCCAGGCCGCGAGTGCCGCGGCCTGCGCCGCGAGGTTCACGTTGAAGGGCGTGCGCACGCGGTCGAGCAGCTGCACCAGCGCGGCGTCGGAGGCGATGCCGTAGCCCACGCGCAGGCCGGCCAGGCCCCAGGCCTTGGAGAAGGTGCGCAGCACGATCCACGGGAAGGCCACCGCGTCGTCGCGCAGCAGCGCGAGCACGTCGGGGTAGCCGCTCGCGAGCCGCGCGTATTCGTAGTACGCCTCATCGACCACCAGCAGCGTGCCCGCGGGCACGGCGGCCAGCAGCCGCTCGAAGTCCCGCGCGCCGAACATGCATCCGACCGGGTTCGAGGGATTGGCCAGCATCACCAGCTTGGGGCCGCGCGCGAGCGCCGCGCACCAGGCCTCGATGTCGAAGCCCAGTTCGGGCGTGAGCGCGAGCAGCTCGACCTGCGCGCCCATCATGCGCGGATAGATCTCGTGCAGGCCGAAGGCCGGGCGCTGCGTGAGCACGCGGTCGCCGGGGCCCAGGAAGGCCTGGCACAGCATCTGGAGGATGTCCTCCGAGCCGTTGCCGATCACCAGTTCCGACGGCTGCGCGCCGCAGCGCTCGGCGATCGCGGCGCGCAGCGCGGTGCAGTGGGCGTCGGGGTAGGTGCCCGCGCGCGCCGCCAGGTCGACCAGCGCGCGCGCCACCGCGGGGCTCGCGCCGTAGGGGTTCTCGTTGCTCGCGAGCCGCGCGATCTGGTCGACGCCATAGCGCGCGCGCACGGCCTCCGAGGACAGGCCGGCGTTGTAGGCCGGCAGCGGCGCGACTTCGGGCCGCGCGAGGGCATGGATGGCGGTCGTGTTCACAGGTCGAATACCTTGCCGGGGTTGAGCAGGTGGAGGGGATCGAGCGCCTGCTTGATGGCGCGCATGGCGGCCAGCTCGTCGGGAGTGCGGCTCGCGCCCAGGTAGGGCTTCTTGTGCAGGCCGATGCCGTGCTCGGCCGAGATGCTGCCGCCGCGGGCCTCGACCTGCGCGTAGACCATGCGCTCGAAGGCCTCGGCCTCGCCGCCGATGGCCTGGCCGTCGGTGGTCACGTGCAGGTTGCTGTCGCCCACGTGGCCGAAGAACAGCGAGTGGTGCCCGGGCCAGCGCGCATCGAGCGCCGCGCGGCAGTCGTCGGCGAAGCGGCCGATGGCGGCCATCGGCAGGCTCACGTCGAGGTTGATCGGCGGATGCATGTGCACCGGCAGCTCGGCCGTGGCCTCGCGAATCTTCCAGAAGGCGCGCGCCTGCGACTGCGACTGGGCGATGGCGGCATCGACCGCCGCGCCCTCCTCCATCGCGCCGGCCAGCGCCGCCTCGAGCGCCTCGCGCAGCGCGGCCTCGTCCTCGCCGGTCACGTCGACCAGCGCCACCAGCGGATGCACCGCGTCGAAGGGCTCGCGCAGCTGCTGCCAGCGCAGCGAGGTCTGGACGAAGTCGCGCCACATCAGCTCGAAG
>NZ_JBZAYE010000940.1:0-2100 GCF_058244205.1 Variovorax sp. 20P10.2.4 | reverse complement strand
AATGGCCTGCGCCAGCGCGCTGTGAAACGCGTCGGACACGACGAGCAGTTGCGCCTTCGACGACTCGAGCTGCGGCGCGAACTTGGCGTCGAGGCTGGTCCAGTTGGCGTCGGCGACGATGTCGGCGGCCTGCTGCTGCCAGTGGGTGACGTCGGTGCGCAGCGATTCCTCGGCGACCTGGGCGTCCTGCCAGCCCTTGGTGGACAGCACCTCGAAGCGCTGTGCCAGCAGCACGGCGGCCTCGCGATGGACCTGGGCGCGGTGCTGCAGGTCCTCGATGCCCTTGATGCGCTCGGCCAGCCGCACCTTGAAGCCGGCCAGCGGCTCGCGCGACAGCGGCGCGCCGGCCTTGGCGGCATCGCGCTGCCAGGCGAGCGCGTCGGCGATGTTGAGCTTGGACTGGCCCAGCAGCCCCTCGGCCTTCTGGGCCCATTCGGCGGCGATGGCCTCCTGCCCCTTGGCGCGCTTGAGCTCGTCGAGTTTCTCGCGCAGCAGGCGGGCGGCACCCTTGTCGCGGCCGCTCAACTCCTTGAAGACTTCCTGCATCTGCTCGGGTGCCGGGTTGCTCGCGAGCCAGTCGCGGATGCGCGAGGCACGCTCGCCCGAGGTCGGCGCGGTGAAGGCGCCGCCGGTCAGCGAATCGAGGGCCTGAAGGTCGTGTGGCTTGGAAGAATTAGAGGTCACGTGCGCGAGATCGTTGTCTGAAGAGAGAAAGCGAAGGCGCCGGCAGAGGCCGGCGCAGACCGCCATTTTGACCCACTTGCCGCGCGCCGTCGAAATCCACCTTGCGGCGCGGCCCGGCGATGCGGCGAAACGACGCCTGGATCGGTCGCGCCGCAGGGGGAAACGGTGCCTGCATATATAGCAGTGCACCGTGAAAAACCAAGGGGCGCCGCGCGGCGCCCCTTTCGATGCTCAACGCATCGCGAGCTTGAGCTCGGCGCCCGGCTTCCAGTCGTCGCCGCTGGCCGTGGTGCGCACCGCGCCGAGGAACAGGCGCTCGCTCGTGAGCTTCTGCGACAGCAGGTAGTCGCGCACGGCGGCGCCGCGCGCCACCGCCAGCTGGCGCATCGACTCCTCGTCGACCGGCACGCTCGCGAGCAGCAGGTTCTCCATCTCCTTGAGCGGCAGGTCCTTGGCCAGGCCAACCATGTTGCGCGGCTTGGTGATGTCGGCGCGCTTGTAGACGGCGGTCAGCAGCTCGGGGTACTCGGCGTCGGTGACCGGCGGCACGTCGGTGCCGGCCTGGCCGCCGCGCACCACGGCGCGGCGCTTCTCGGCCAGGGTCATCTGGCGCAGGCGCTGGCGCTGGTAGGCATCGCGCTCCTTCTCGAGGCTGGCGGTGCCGATCACGGTCATCTCGAGCGTCGGCCGCTCGGCCAGCGCCTTCACGACCTTGTCGAGGCTTTCCTTCGACGAGGCGCTCAGCTCCGAGCTGCCGGGCTCGAAGGTGATGGTGCTCGACTCGCTGCTGCCGCCGCCGCCCAGGCCGCCGGTCAGCAGGCTGAACGGCGCGGTCACGGCCTTCACGATCAGGTTGACCACCGCCTTGAAGATCAGCGGCCCGATGCTGAACTGCGGGTCGTTGAGCGAGCCGCGCAGCGGCAGGTCGACGTCGATCACGCCGTTGCGGTCGGCCAGCAGCGCCACCGCGAGCTTGACCGGCAGGCTGTTGGGCGCGCCGGCGACCTCCTCGCCGAACTGCAGCTGATTGAGCACCAGCTTGTTGGTGGCGGTGAGCTGGCCGTCGGGCG
Source organism: Variovorax sp. 20P10.2.4 (assembly GCF_058244205.1). Classification (NCBI taxonomy): domain Bacteria; kingdom Pseudomonadati; phylum Pseudomonadota; class Betaproteobacteria; order Burkholderiales; family Comamonadaceae; genus Variovorax; species Variovorax sp. 20P10.2.4. The sequence continues at coordinate 346 of NZ_JBZAYE010000940.1, read as the reverse complement.
CGATCTTGTAGTTGACGTCCATGCTCATCTTGCCGCGCTCGATGCCGTGGCCGGCGTAGCGCACCGAGTACGGCGACAGCGGCGCGAGGTCGAGGTCGCGCATCTTCGCGGTGATGTCGAGCTCGAGCGGCTTGGCCAGCGGATTGAGCTTGCCGGTGATCTCGAGCGCCGCGGTCTGCTGCGCCTTGCCGCGCAGCTCGAGCTCGGCCAGCGCCGGCCGGCCGCCCTGCCCGTTCGGCGGATTCGACGAGAAGGAGCTGAGCTTGCCGGTCAGCTCGCTGAGGTCGGCCGAATAGTTGGGCTTGACGAACAGGTCGGTGAAGTCGATCTTGCCGTTGACCAGGCT
>NZ_JBZAYE010000094.1:0-17516 GCF_058244205.1 Variovorax sp. 20P10.2.4 | reverse complement strand
ACGCCCAAGCCCGCCGCCGCGTCCGACGACAACGGCCGCTTCGTGGTGCAGGTCGGCGCCTTCGCCGATGCCGACAAGGCCCGCGAGGTGCGGCAGAAGCTCGAGAAGGCCGGCCTCAAGACCTATGTGAACGTGGCGAAGACGGCCGACGGCGAACGCACGCGTGTGCGTGTCGGTCCCTTCGGCTCGCGCGCCGAGGCCGACAAGGCCGCCGAGCGGGTGAAGGCCTTGTCTTTGTCGGCCGCGATCCTCACCTTGTAAGTCGCCACAGCCTGTTGCCGCCGTGGCCTTGCTCGACTGGATCGCCGTCGCACTCATCGTGGTGTCGATGCTGTTCGGCCTCGTGCGCGGGCTGGTGTTCGAAGTGATTTCGCTGATCGGGTGGGTGGTGGCGTTCGTGGTGGCGCAGTGGTTCGCGTCCGATGTGGCGGCCTGGTTGCCGGCCGGCGATCCGCAGGCGTCCTGGCGCTATCCGCTGGCCTTCGTGCTGCTGTTCGTGGCGGTCGCGTTCGGCGTGGGCCTGATGGCTTCGCTGACGCGCAAGCTGATCGCCGCCGTGGGATTGCGTCCGGTCGACCGGATCCTGGGCGGTGCCTTCGGCGCGGCCCGGGGCGCGGTGGCGCTGCTGGTGTTGGCAGTGGTTGTTCATTTGCTGGCGTTGAGCGACAGTGCCTGGTGGCACGAATCGCGCAGCGCCGTTGTTCTCGACGCGGCATTGCAGAGCCTGAAGCCTGCATTGCCCGAAAAATTGGCAAGCTACCTGCCCTGAGAGGATCGCTTCATGTGTGGAATCGTCGGCGTTGTCAGCAACGCACCCGTCAACCAGCTGCTCTATGACGCGCTGCTGCTGCTGCAGCACCGCGGCCAGGATGCCGCCGGCATCGTCACGCTGCAGGAACGCAAGTTCTTCATGCACAAGGCCAAGGGCATGGTGCGCGACGTGTTCCGCACCCGCAACATGCGCGCGCTGCCCGGCAGCGTGGGCCTGGGCCAGGTGCGCTACCCGACCGCCGGCAACGCCTACAGCGAGGAAGAGGCGCAGCCCTTCTACGTCAACGCGCCCTTCGGCATCGTGCTGGTGCACAACGGCAACCTGACGAACGCCCATGCGCTGCGCGCCGAGCTGTTCTCGACCGACCACCGCCACACCAACACCGACAGCGACTCCGAGGTGCTGCTCAACGTGCTCGCCAACGAGCTCGAGCAGTCCTCGCACGGCGTGCCGCTGAACCCGGCCGAGGTCTTCGCCGCGGTGCGCAGCATGCACAAGCGCCTGCGCGGCTCGTACGCCGTGGTGTCGCTGATCGCGGGCCACGGCCTGCTGGCCTTCCGCGATCCTTACGGCATCCGTCCGCTGTGCATCGGCCGCAGCGCCGACGGCACCGTGATGGTGGCCAGCGAATCGGTGGCGCTCGAGGGCTCGGGCCACACCTTCGAACGCAACGTGCTGCCGGGCGAGGCGGTGTTCGTCGACATGCAGGGCCAGCTCCATTCGATGCAGTGCGCCGAGGCGCCCACGCTCAATCCCTGCATCTTCGAGTTCGTGTATCTGGCGCGTCCCGACTCGGTGCTCGACGGCATCTCGGTCTACCAGGCGCGCCTGAACCTCGGCGAGACGCTGGCCAAGCGCGTGGTCTCGACCGTCCCGCCGAACCAGATCGACGTGATCATCCCGATCCCCGAATCGAGCCGCCCGAGCGCGACGCAACTCGCGCACCTGCTGGGCATTCCGTACCGCGAGGGCTTCGTCAAGAACCGCTACGTGGGCCGCACCTTCATCATGCCGGGCCAGGGCGTGCGCAAGAAGTCGGTGCGCCAGAAGCTCAACGTGATCGCGAGCGAGTTCAAGGGCCGCAACGTGCTGCTGGTCGACGACTCGATCGTGCGCGGCACCACCAGCCGCGAGATCGTGCAGATGGCGCGCGACGCAGGTGCGCGCAAGGTCTACCTCGCGAGCGCCGCGCCGCCGGTGCGCTATCCCAACGTCTACGGCATCGACATGCCGACCAAGGACGAGCTGGTGGCGCACGACCGCACCGTGGAAGAGATCCGCGAGCTGATCGGCTGCGACGCGCTGATCTACCAGGACGTCGACGCGATGAAGCGCGCCATCGGCTCGCTCAACGGCAAGCTCGACGGCTTCGATGCCTCGTGCTTCGACGGCGTCTATGTCACCGGCGACATCGACACCGAAGCCATCTCGCGCATGAACGGCAACCGCCCGCGCATCGAGGAGACCGAAGAGGATTCCTCGCGCCTCGCGCTGCCCAACCTGAGCTGATCTTCTTCCGACATTCCTCGTTGGCCTCGCGCCCGAAAGTTTCCGTGACCGATCGACCCCTGCCTCCCGGCCTGCACCGCGACACGCTGGCCCTGCGCACCGCGCTCGAACGCAGCGTGCATGGCGAGCACTCCGAAGCGCTCTACCTCACCAGCGGCTTCGTGCAGCCCGACGCCGAGACCTCGGCCCGCCGCTTCGCCGGCACCGAGGAAGGCTTCACCTACGCGCGCACCTCGAACCCCACCGTCAGCAGCTTCGAGCGCCGGCTCGCCGCGATGGAAGGCACCGAGGCCGCGATCGCCGCCTCCAGCGGCATGGGTGCGATCCTCATGATGTGCATGGGCCTGCTCAAGGCCGGCGACCACGTCGTGTGTTCGCGCTCGATGTTCGGCTCGACCATCAACCTGATCGGGCGCGAGTTCGGCAAGTTCGGCGTCGAGACCACCTTCGTCTCGCAGACCGACGTGGCCGAGTGGCGCGCCGCGGTGCGTCCCACCACCAAGTTGCTGTTCGCGGAGACGCCGACCAATCCGCTGACCGAGGTCTGCGACATCCGCGCGCTGGCCGACGTGGCGCACGAGGCGGGTGCGCTGCTCGCGGTCGACAACTGCTTCTGCTCGCCCGCGCTGCAGCGGCCCGCCGAGCTCGGCGCCGACCTGATCATCCATTCGGGCACCAAGCACCTCGACGGCCAGGGCCGCGTGATGGCGGGCGCGATCTGCGGTCCCTCGAAGCTGATCGTCGACGTGTTCGGCCCGGTGGTGCGCACCGCGGGCATGGTGCTGTCGCCGTTCAATGCCTGGGTCGTGCTCAAGGGGCTCGAGACGCTCAACGTGCGCATGCAGGCACACTGCGCGAACGCGCTGGCCGTTGCGCAATGGCTCGAGGCCCAGCCGGGCATCGAGCGCGTGTACTACCCGGGGCTCGCCTCGCATCCGCAGCATGAACTGGCGATGCGCCAGCAGGCGGGGCAGGGCGGGGCGGTCGTGTCCTTCATCGTGAAGGGCGGCGATCCCGAGACCGCGCGCGCCAATGCTTTCCACGTCATCAACAGCACCGAGGTCGTGAGCATCGCCACCAACCTCGGCGACGTGAAGACCATCATCTCGCACCCGGCCACCACTTCGCACGGACGCCTGTCCGAGGACCAGCGCCAGGCGGCCGGCATCGGCCAGGGCCTGATCCGCCTCGCGGTCGGCCTCGAGCACGTCGACGACATCAAGGCCGACCTGTCGCGCGGCCTTTCCACCCTGAATTTCTGAATCCCGCCTCCATGACCGGCAAAGTCCGCACCCGCATCGCTCCGTCTCCCACCGGCTTCCTGCACCTGGGCACCGCGCGCACCGCGCTCTATTCGTGGGCCTATGCGCGCCACCATGGCGGCGAGTTCGTGCTGCGCATCGAGGACACCGATGTCGCGCGCTCCACGCAGGATTCGACCGACCAGATCCTCGCGTCGATGCACTGGCTCGGCCTCGACTACGACGAGGGCCCGATCTACCAGATGCAGCGCCTCGAGCGCTACCGCGCCGTGATCGCGCAGATGCTCGAGGCCGGCACGGCCTACCACTGCTACGCCACGCCCGCCGAGCTCGACGAGATGCGCGAGGCGCAGAAGGCGCGCGGCGAGAAGACCCTGTACGACCGCCGCTGGCGCCCCGAGCCCGGCAAGGTGCTGCCGCCCGTGCCCGAAGGCGTGCCGCCGGTGGTGCGCTTCTGCAATCCGCCCGAAGGCGACGTGACCTGGAACGACCTCGTCAAGGGCGAGATCACCATCAACAACCGCGAGATCGACGACCTGATCATCCTGCGGCCCGACGGTGTGCCCACCTACAACTTCGCCGTGGTGGTCGACGACTGGGACATGAACATCACGCACGTGTTCCGCGGCGACGAGCACATCAACAACACGCCGTGGCAGATCAACATCTTCCACGCGCTCGGCGCGCCGCTGCCGCAGTTCGGCCATGTGCCCGTGATCCTCGGCGACGACGGCCAGAAGCTCTCGAAGCGCCGCGGCGCCGTGAGCGTGACCGCTTACGAAGACAACGGCTACCTGCCCGAGGCGATGCTCAACTACCTCGCGCGCCTCGGCTGGAGCCACGGCGACGACGAGCTGTTCACGCGCGAGCAGATGGTGAGCTGGTTCGATGGTTCGCACCTGTCGAAGAGCCCGGCGCAATGGGACGCGGCCAAGCTCGCGTGGGTCAACGCGCAGTACATCAAGGCCAAGAGCGATGACGCGCTCGCGCCGCTGGTGGCCACGCAACTGAAGAAGCGCGGCATCGAGGCCGACGATCGGCTCTTCGCCATCTGCGCGCTGTTCAAGGACCGCTGCGAGACCACGGTCGCGCTGGCCGATTGGGCCGCGGCCTTCTATGCCGACGTCCACGTGAGCGACGAGGATCGTGCGCAGCACATCACTGATGCGGTGAAGCCGGCGGTGGCCACGCTTGCGGATAAACTCTCCACCCTTCCGACGTGGGACAAGGCGACGATCGCCGCGGCCATCAAGGAAACCCTGGCTGCGCATTCGCTCAAGATGCCTGCTCTGGCGATGCCGGTGCGTGTTCTCGTGATGGGAACCCCACAGACGCCATCGCTCGATGCGGTCCTCGCGATTTTTTCTAAAGAAAAAATCATCGAGCGTTTGAAAGTGGCCTAAAAACCGGTCTATAATTTGAGGCTCGACACCGACACAAGGTGATTCTGAAAAGAAGCACTGGAATGTCAAAGAGGGGGTATAGCTCAGCTGGGAGAGCGCTTGCATGGCATGCAAGAGGTCATCGGTTCGATCCCGTTTACCTCCACCATCAAAAGTGTCGAAAAGAGAAGAAGTGCTGATCGCAGCACGGTTCCTAAGGTTTTGACCCTATCGTCTAGAGGCCTAGGACACCACCCTTTCACGGTGGCTACCGGGGTTCGAATCCCCGTAGGGTCGCCAGTTTCATGCAAGTGAAGCAGGCACGAGTCGTCAACACTCGACTCCGCAAGGAGTGAACGTTGTCTACCAGGAGTGGTAGTTCAGTTGGTTAGAATACCGGCCTGTCACGCCGGGGGTCGCGGGTTCGAGTCCCGTCCACTCCGCCATATAAAACAACGGGTTACGTGAGAAATCACGTAGCCCGTTTGTCTTTTTGGAATTCGTTTCGGGGTACTTTGGAATATGAGCTACCCCGCTGGGGTCGCCTTCTTGAGCTGCCGACGGCCAGTTTGGGAGAAATTTGAGCCGGTGTTAGGTATCCTCGGGCGCCATGAAGACCCCTCGTTACTTCCTGGCCTCCCTCGGACTTCTCGGTGCCACGTTCGTCCACGCCTACACGGGCAATGAACTACTTGCGGACTTTGAAGCCCAGGGGGTCAGGAGAGTCGGATCGATGCAATACGTGCGCGGGGTCGTGGACGGGATAACGTCTAGCCAGATAGCGACTCGCAGAGACTTCGTTTGCATACCTGAGGGTGTCACGGTGGGGCAAATCACCGATGTCGCTATCAACGAACTCCAACGCTCTCCAGCCAATCGTCATCTGGACGCGGGGGCGATCGTTTACCTCGCATTTGTCGAGACCTGGCCCTGCAAGGCAGGAACTGGAAATCCCCGCCAAGGGCGCTAGATCTCCACGTTGAGGACCTCGTAGTCCTCGAACTCATGCCAGCCGGTCCCGTAGACCCTTTGGTCTCCTGAGGACGCATGCTCGTGCTGCCGTAGCCAGTTCTCCTCCTCAGCCTTCTTCATCGCCTTGGCCGCGTCCTTGACGTTGACCTAGAGCGAGTTCCGGAGGTGCGAGACGGCCAGCGCCAGCGCATCGATGCGGTCGACGTGCGTCAGGCATCCGCGCTCCCGGTGTCGAATTTTGTAATAGAGGTCGGGAAAGCCGCATAAACACGTGCCCTCTTGGTTGCCGTTTGGAACATCCAACTGGCCCTAATCCGCGCCAGTGTTCGCTTTTTAGTCCGGCCTGTCACGCCGGGTCGCGGGTTCGAGTCCCGTCCACTCCGCCACATAAAGCAACGGGCTACGCGAGCAACCGCGTGGCCCGTTTGTCTTTTGGAGATCCGAGCCGAACCCACTGGTGACGCGCTGACGGCGCGGTAGCCGCTGTCTTCGATCGCGACTCGTCCTCACCCGGGCTTGGGGCGGCGGTGGGAGTTCTTGAGCGATCGGGACGCGAACTCGACTTTGGCTCGAGTGACGTCGTCCTCGGCGTGCAACTGCAGCTTCTTGCAGTTTGCGCATTGGTACAACCGCAGCCAAGGGAGAAGTCGCATCCATGGTCGGCGCTCGACGCGGTAGAGATGGTCGACGGTGCAATCACAGGCCTGAAAAACAGACATAGCCAAAAAATTAGTGCGAAAGTTGCACCAATTATTTCTCTGTAATCGTGACAAATTTCACCGTTTTCCGTGGGGAGTTGTGATGTGACCCACAGCTAGCTCAAGGTTCGTGGCGCTCCAGGAACGTGGGGCAACTGGCCGGCGCCGCTGCAGTTCAAAGGCGGGACGCCAGAAGAGCGGGAGGTCGACGAGAACGACGAGGATTTCAGGCACATGGAGCTCGCCCGGTCTTCTGGTTTGCGCTCGCTTTAATTGCATGGGCCTATGGTTGCCTCAACGATGAGGTCAAGCGCAGTGCCGTCGATGCCATCGGCAGCGACGCCGACCTAGCTCGCTGATCAGGCTCGGGGCCGCAGCAGCGGCGCCACGTTCTCGCAACGCCCAGGGCTCAGTTACTCTCGCCACAACTTAGCGACGCCCCCAAACGAACAAAGCCCGCACAAGGCGGGCTTTGAAAATATGGTCGTGAACTCTTACGCGGTCCACGCTACGGCAAAGATTCCCTTGCGGAAGTCATTGTTGTTTTTCTCGTCGTAGTGACTTCGACGCGCTGGTGTGAGATTCAGCTTGCCTGGCCAGGCAACGCTCGGGCGTTCCGAGCGAAGGCGCATTGTAGCAGGCCCGTGCATGCGATCCCGCGAGCGAGGATCACGCACGTCGTGCGTAGCGTCCCGGAGGCAGTCCCACATGCCTGCTGAATGCGGTGCTGAAGGTGCTCGCCGAGCTGTAGCCCACGCGTTCGGCGACCTCGGCGATCGCGACGTCGTGATGCTTGAGCAGGTTCTTCGCGAGCGCCATGCGCCAGGCCAGCAGATATTCCATCGGCGGCAGGCCGACCGCGCGCGTGAAGCGATCGAAGAAGGCCGAGCGCGACAATGCGGCCTTCTGTGCGAGCTGGGTCACGGTCCATGGCCGCGCGGGATCCGCGTGCAGTTGGCGCATCGCGAGCGCGAGCCGCGCATCGGCCAGTCCGCGCAGCAGGCCGGGGGGCGCATCCTCGCCGGACGACGAACGCAGTGCCTCGACGAGCAGCACTTCGACCAAGCGCGTGAGCACGAGCTCGCGCCCGGACCGCTCCTCGCTCGACTCCTCGCCGACCAGCCGCACCAGCACCGAGAGCCGATCGACGCCACGCACGTGCACCAGCGTCGGCAGCAGCGAGACCAGCAAGGCCGCATCGGGCGAATCGAACACGAAGTAGCCGCCGAGCAGGCGCACGTCGGGCGGGCCGTCGCGCGTGCCGTGGCGCACCTCGCCTTCGGGTGCGGGCGCGAGCTTGGGATCGATGTGAACGGGCGCGGCCGCTTCGAAGCTCGACAGCGTGAAGCCCGGCGTTGCCGGCATGAGCACGAAGTCGCCCGCTTCGAGGGCGATGGCTTCCTCGCCCTCGACCGCGAGGCGGCAACTTCCGCTGATCACCGCGCAGAAGCTGGGCTGGCCGAAATCGGAATAGCGGACGGCCCAGCGGCCGGCGCCGCTGATGCCCTTCGAGAACACGGCGCGCGGATTGAGCAGCGCGATGACCTCGGAGAGCGGATCGTTCATGACTGGACGCTCGCAAATGAATGGTGGACTTTTCATTGTAGATGGTCCGGTTTTCTCTGGATATCGTTCGCTTCCAAGTCAACCACTCAGCAACACCCATGAAAACCGTCCTCATCACCGGCTGCTCGTCCGGCTACGGCCTCGAGACCGCGCGCCATTTCCTGTCGCAGGGCTGGCGCGTGATTGCCACCATGCGCACGCCGCGCGAAGACCTGCTGCCGCGCGACGAGCGGCTGCGCATCGTGGCCCTCGACGTCACGAACCCGCAAAGCATCGCCGCCGCGCTCGAGGCGAGCGGACCCATCGACGCGCTCGTCAACAACGCAGGCATCGGACTGCTCGGTGCCTTCGAGGCGACGCCGATGAGCACCACGCGCGAAGTCTTCGAGACCAATACCTTCGGCGTGATGGCGATGACGCAGGCGGTGCTGCCGCAGTTCCGCTCGCGCCGCGCCGGCGTGGTGGTGAACGTGACCTCGAGCGCCACGCTGGCACCGATGCCGCTGGTCGCGGTCTACACGGCCAGCAAGACGGCGATCGAAGGATTCACCGGTTCGCTGGCGCACGAGCTCGCGGCCTTCGACGTGCGCGTGAAGCTGGTGCAGCCCGGCTATGCGCCGAGCACGAACTTCACGAGCAATGGCCAGTCGCGCATGGCGGGCTTGATTCCGCCCGCCTACGGGGCCTATGCGCAGCAGGTCTTCGCGTCTTTCGCGGGCATCTCGGCAGTGACCACGGCATCCGACGTGGCCGAGACCGTGTGGCGTGCCGCGCACGACGAGTCGGGGCAACTGCGCTTCCCCGCGGGCGCCGACGCGGTGGCGCTGGCCCGCTCGAACGCGCCTTCTGCATCGGCTTGAGTTGGCGTAGGCGGTCTTCCACAGCGCGCGATGGGGCGATGTGCGCGCCGTAGCATGGCCAGGCCCGCATCGTCGCGGGCGCGGTTTGCGTCATGTTTTCAGCAAAGGAGTTCGCCATGCCCATCTCTTCGCTTCGTACGGTGGCCGTCGTCTGTGCAGTGGCTGCGAGCAGCATCGCCTTCGTCGGTTGCACGACCACGCGTCCCGACAACCAGGCCAGCAGTGCGTCCTCGCGTGCATCGATCGACGCGCAGGTCGATGCCTCGCTGTCCAAGCTCTACGACTCGGTGCGCGGCTCGCGCGAGCTCGTTGCCAAGTCGAGCGGCGTGCTGGTGTTCCCGGCGGTGGTCGGCGCGAGCATGGGCGTGGGCGCCGAGTATGGCCGTGGCGCACTGCGCGTGAACGGCCGCACGCAGTCCTACTACAGCACCACCTCGGGGTCGATCGGCTTCCAGGCAGGCGCGCAGTCGAAGGCCGTGATCTACCTGTTCACCACGCAGGCCGCGCTCGACAAATTCCGCAGCAGCAAGGGATGGACGGCCGGTGCCGATGCCACGGTGGCCGTCGCGACCATCGGTGCCAACGGCAGCATCGACACCAACACGATCCGTCAGCCCGTGGTGGGCTTCGTGCTGACGAACGTGGGGCTCGAGGCCGGCGTCTCGGTGCAGGGCGCGAAGGTGACCGAGATCGCGCTCTGACGCGAAGCCGGCCGCCGCGCGCTCAGGCGGCGGCCAATTGCAGCTGCAGCGTCGCGATCTGCTCGCGCAGCGCCTTGTTCTCGGTTTCGAGCGCCGCCACGCGCTGCTTCAACGCCTGAACCTGCTCGGAATCGGGGGCCTCGAAAGGCGATTCACTGTCGGACGAGGCTTCGGCTTCGTCCTCGCGCGGCTTGCGCTTCGCTTCGCGCGCACGCTTGGCCGCGAGCTTCAGTTCGTCCTTGCCCGCATTCGCGGCAGCCACCTGCTCCTCGGCGGGCAGGCTCGCCACGGCAGCGGCCGCGTTGATCGAGATGGTGCCGGACTTCACCGCGGCCACCACTTCGGGCGTAGCCTGCTTCTGGATCTTCTCGATCATCTGCACCTGGGTGCTGCTGATGCGCGCGGCCTTGGCGATGGCCTCGCGGCTGTTGAGCGGCGCGGGCGGCGGCACGCTCGCATCGTCGCTGCTCGCGGCCGAGCTCGTGGGCGCATCGGCATCTGCGGTGGCGGACGATGCGCTCGCCGTGCGCGCGCGACGCTCCGTCACGATGTCCTTCTTGCGCAGCGCGAGCACGCCGCGCACGAAGTCCGAGATGCTGCGCCGGCCCAGGTGCTGGTCGATCATCCACAGGTGCACGTCCTCGATCGACTGGAAGCGCGTGTTCTGCACGGTCTGGAACGGCAGGCCATGCTTCTGGCAGATCGCATAGCGGTTGTGGCCGTCGACGAGAACGTCGCCCCACAGCACCAACGCATCGCGGCAGCCTTCGGTCAGGATGCTGCGCTCGAGGGCTTCGTGCTCCTCGGGCGTGAGGGGATCGATATAGGCTTTGAGTTCTTCGTTGACGACGATGTTCATGGAGACGGGGTGAGGGCAGGGGCGAAATTCTAGTGGCGCGGCCGGCTCGTCCTGGATGGCGCCGGCCTGTCTCGGTTTTGGCCGTTCAAACGTCTAAGAGGTAAGAAACAGGAAAGGATCGACCGCGCGGGCGGCTTTCCTTTATCTAAAAGTAGTAATAGTTCTCATTTGCATTCAGTCGAACTGAATACATCCGTACACCAGGAGTCTCCGTGGACATGTTGATGCACTCATCCGAACCCACGCTGGGGGAGGTTTTCATCGCAAACCGTGCCCAGCTCCAGCGCGTCGCACAGAAGATCGTGCGCACCGCGGATCTTGCCGACGAAGTGTTGCAGGACGCTTATCTCAAGCTCGCCGACGGCGCCGCCGTGCGCGATGTGCGCAAGCCGCTGGGCTATTGCTGCCAGGTGGTGCGCAACGTGGCTTTCGACTATCACCGTCACCAGTCGGTCGAGGCCAGCTATCGCACCTACTGCGAGGACGTCGAGCTCGTCAGCCCGCCGAGCAACGATGCGCCCGAACGCGTGCTCGACGGGCGCCAGGCGCTCGCGGTAATCGACCGCGTGCTCGGTGCGCTGCCCGCGCGCACGCGGCTGGCGTTCGAGCTCAACCGCCTGAGCGGCATGACCCAGCGCGAGATCGCCGCGCGGCTCGGCTGTTCCGCCACGCTGGTCAACTTCATGATCAAGGACGCCGACGCCGCCCTCGAAAGCTGCCGCTACCTGGTGCAGGGCAACTGATGCCGGCTGGCGCGTCGGCGATTACGATCGGCCGATGGCAAAGGACAAGGAGCACGACCCGGTCTGGCAGGCGGCCTGGACCTGGGTGCGCCGCCAGCATGAGCTTGGTGGCCTCGACGATACGGCGCGCGACGAATTCGCGCGCTGGCTGGCCGCGGATCCCGTGCATCGCAAGACCCATGGCGAAGCGGCCCGCCTCTGGCTGCTCGTGGGCCTCGTTCCGCCCGCCAACGATGTCCCGTCGCCGGGCGACATCGCAGGCCGCTAGCCGCGGCCACTGACCCCCGCATCTCCCGACTCGGGCCGCGTTGCGCGGCGACGCAGCCATGCCCGCCTCCCCGCCGATCGCTAATGCCTCGGCGACTAAACAGCCGCCCGCCCGCGCCGTCATGTATCGCAAGGACGGGCGCCTGACGCCTGCCGTTCGTCGAACTCCACCATCCCAAGAGGACCGCACATGTCTACCAGCTGCTTCGACCGTGAGGACGAGACCTTCATCGTGCTCGTCAACCACGAAGAGCAATTCTCGATCTGGCCCCAATGGAAGGCCGTGCCCGGCGGCTGGAAGGCTGTCGACGGCGTCCAGGGCGACAAGAAGACGGTGCTCGCGTACGTCGAGAAGACCTGGACCGACATGCGTCCCAAGTCGCTGCGCGAATGGATGGCGCAGCAGGAAGGCGCCCCGGCCTCCGCCTGAACGCATGCCTGCGCCTCTCTCCCTGCTGTGCCTGCCTTGCGCGGGTGCCAGTGCCACCATGTACCTGCGCTGGCGGCGCTTGCTGCCGCGCTGGATCGAGGTCGTGCCGCTGGAATTGCCGGGCCGAGGCAGCCGCCTGGGCGAGGACTTCGTCGAGGACTTCGATGCACTGGTCTCGCTGCTGTGCGGCGAGCACGAGGCCGCGCTGCGCGGCAACTTCGCGCTCTTCGGCCACAGCATGGGCGCCTTGCTGGCGTGGGGCATCGCGCAGCGTCTTCGCGCGACGGGTCGGCCCCTGCCGCGGGCCCTGCTCGTCTCGGGCAGCGCCGCGCCTTCGCAGCGCGATCCCGATCGCTTCGTCGACATGGATGACGACGAGGCGCTGATCGCCGACATGCGCAAGCAGGGCGGAACGCCCGAGGAGCTGTTCGCCAGTCCCGAACTGCTGCGCATGACGCTCGACACGCTGGCGGCCGATTACCGCGTCTGCGAGGGCTTCGCGCATCGCGGCGCCGCGCCGCTGCCCGTTCCGCTGCATGTGTTCGCGGGCCGCGAGGACGACATCCAGCCCTGGCGCGTGGAGGCCTGGTCCGCGGAGACCCTGGATGCCGGCTTCTCGCTCGACTGGTTCGAGGGCGGCCACTTCTTCATCCGGCAGCACGAGGCCCAGGTGCTCGCCGCCCTGGTGCGGCGCTTGCCCCAATCCGTGGCGGGGGAGGCCGATGTGCTGCCCGCCATCGCCTGAGCCGTCATCGCCGGGTCTCGTGGCCGAGCCGGCTTCGCCATTCAAGGAATCGATGTGACCCCGACGCACCCCGTGGACTTCGTGAGCCACCTGCGCGACCTGGCCGCGCGCCGGCCCGATGACACCGCGCTGGTCGGCGTGACCGACCGCGACGGCGCGGCGCTCGACACGCCCCTCTGCTATCGCCAGCTCGATGCGCGCGTGCGCGGCCTGGCGGCGCGCCTGCAGCAATCCTTCGGCCGCGGCGAACGCGCGCTGATCATGCTGGACAACGGCGACGACTACGTCGTGAGCTTCTTCGCCTGCCTGTACGCGGGCCTGGTCGCCGTGCCCGTGTTCCCGCCCGAGTCCACGCGCAAGCGGCACCTCGGCAAGCTCGAGGGCATCGCGGCCGATGCCGGCGCCTGCTGCGTGCTGACCCATGCCGACATCAAGGCCTCGATCGCCGCGGCCGAGGCCTTCGCCGATGTGCCGTTGATCGCGGTGGACGCGATCGGTACCGACGACGCCGACCGCTGGGCGCCGCACCAGCCCTCGGCCGCCGACATCGCCTTCCTGCAGTACACCTCCGGCTCGACCTCGGCGCCCAAGGGCGTCATGGTCACGCATGCCAACCTCATGGCGAACATGCGCGCGATCGAGGAGGGCCTGTCGGTCGGTCCGGACGACATCTTCGCTACATGGCTGCCGCTCAACCACGACATGGGCCTGATCGGCGGCCTGCTGCAGCCGCTGCACCGCGGCATCCCGGTCGTGCTGATGTCGCCGCGCTACTTCCTCGAGCGGCCGGTGCGCTGGCTCGAAGCCATCTCGCGCCACCGCGCGACGATCAGCGGCGGCCCCGACTTCGCCTATCGCCTGTGCCTCGAACGGGTGTCCGAGGCGCAGTTGCAGAAGCTCGACCTGTCGAGCTGGGCGCTCGCGTTCTCCGGCGCCGAGCCGGTGCGCGCCGACACGCTGCATGAATTCAAGCGCCAGTTCGCGCCCGCGGGATTCGCCGCCGGCGCGGTCTACCCCTGCTATGGCCTGGCCGAATCCACGCTGTTCGTGACGGGCGGCTGGCGCGGCGCCGGCATGCTCGCCCAAGGCTTCTCGAGCGAGGGCCTGGCGCGCGGCGAGGTCCTGGCGCAGGCCGGCGGCGCGGTCCTGGTCGGCTGCGGCCGCACCGTCACCGGCCATGCCGTGCGCATCGTCGACCCGGCCTCGCTGTCGGTGTGCGATGCCGGCCGCGTCGGCGAGATCTGGGCCACTGGCCCGAGTATCGGAAGCGGCTACTGGAACAAGCCCGAGGTCTCGCGGCAGACCTTCGTCGATCGCGACGGCGCCACCTGGCTGCGCACCGGCGACCTCGGCTTCGTGCACGACGGCCAGCTCTACGTGGCAGGCCGCATCAAGGACATGATCATCGTGCGCGGCCACAACCTGTACCCGCAGGACATCGAACGCATGATCGAGCTCGAGGTCGACGTGGTGCGCAAGGGCCGCGTGGCGGCGTTCGCCGTCGATGGCCCCGCTGGCGAGGGCATCGGCCTGGCCGCCGAGGTGTCGCGCAGCGTGCAGAAGCTGGTCGGTCCCGAGGCGCTGGTCGAGACGCTCAGCGCCGCCGTGAGCGAACAGTTCGGCGAGCCGCTGTCCGTCGTCATGCTGCTCAATCCGGGCGGCATGCCCAAGACCACCAGCGGCAAGCTGCAGCGCGGCGCCTGCCGCCAGGGCTGGATCGATCGCACGGCCGATGCCTATGCGATGCATGCGCATGGCGCCTTCGTGCTCGGCGGCACCGCTGCGAAGGCGCCCGCGGCGGCGCTGCCGATGGACGAGCTCGAGCAGGCCATGGCCGCCATCTGGAGCGAGGTGCTGCGCCGCGGCGCGCAGCAGCCCGCGCTGGCACGCGATGCCCATTTCTTTCTCAGCGGCGGCAACTCGCTCGCCGCCACGCAGGTGGCGGCCCGGGTGGCCGACGCGTGGGACATCGAGTTCCCCGTGCGCCTGCTGTTCGAGCAGCCGCGGCTGCAGGATCTCGCCGCAGCAGTGCGGCGCGTACGCGCCACCGGCCTGCGCAGGCCGCGCAACCCGATCGCCGTGCTGCCGGCTGAGCGCAGGAACGGACCACTTGCGCTGTCGCATGCCCAGGAGCGCCAATGGTTCCTGTGGCAGCTCGATCCGAAGAGCACCGCCTATCACGTCGGCATCGCGCTGGACCTCTCGGGTCCGCTCGATGCCGCTGCCTTGAACGCGGCCTTCGACGGACTGGTCGCTCGCCACGAGAGCCTGCGTACCGTGTTCCGCACGGCCGCGGATGGGGCGGTCGGCCAATGGATCCTGCCCGCTTCGCGCTTCGCGTTGCGGCAGATCGATCTGCGCGAGCTGCCCGCGTCGGCGCGCGAAGCCGCCGCGACCGCGCACGCACGGCAGTGCCAGAAGGAGCTGTTCGACCTCGGCGAAGGCCCGCTGCTGCGCGCGGCGCTGATCCAGGTCGACGACGCGCGGCACCTGCTCGTCGTGGTCACGCACCACATCGTGTCCGATGGTGCGTCGCTGCAGCTGCTGGTCGGCGAACTCGGTGCCGCCCATGCGGCGCATGCGACCGGCAAGGCGCCGCAGTTCGCGGCATTGCCGATCCAGTACGCCGACTACGCGCTGTGGCAGCGCGACTGGCTCGCCGCCGGCGAGGCCGAGCGCCAGCTCGCCTACTGGCGCGTACAGCTCGGCGACGAACATCCCGTGCTCGCGCTGCCCACGGATCATGCGCGGCAGGCAGTGGCGAGCTATCGCGCCGCCAGCCATGCCTTCGAATTCGACGGCGCGCTCGTCGCGCGGCTGCGCGCCACCGCGCAGTCGCATGGCGCGACCTTCTTCATGGCGCTGCTGGCCGGCTTCCAGGCGCTGCTGCACCGCTACACCGGCCAGCAGGACGTGCGCGTCGGCGTTCCGGTGGCCAACCGCCACCGCCCCGAGACCGCGGGCCTGATCGGCTTCTTCGTCAACACCCAGGTGCTGCGCGCCACGCTGCAGGGCCGCACGAGCCTCGCGCAATTGCTGGCGCAGGTGCGCGAGGCCGCGCTCGGCGCGCAGGCCCACCAGGACCTGCCGTTCGAACAACTGGTCGAGGCGCTGCAACTGCAGCGCAGCCTGAGCCACAGCCCGCTGTTCCAGGTGATGCTCAACCATCTGCGCGAGGACGTGGATGCGCTGCGGCTGCTGCCGGGCCTCGAGGCGCGCGAGCAGCGCATGGCCGAGGGCGCCGCGCAGTTCGAACTCGCGCTCGACATCCGCGAGCGCGCGGATGGCAGCACCGGCGCGGTGTTCACCTATGCGGCCGAGCTGTTCGAGCCCGCCACCATCGAGCGCATGGCCGCGCACTACCGGGCGCTGCTGGAGTCGCTGGCGACCGATCCCGCGCAGCCGCTGGGCGATGTCCTCTTGCTCGACGCGGAAGAACGGCTGCGACTGCGCGCCTGGTCGGTCGGCGAGCGGCAGGTGCTGCAGACGCAGCCCGTGCACCGCCTGTTCGAGGCGCGGGTGCGCGCGCACCCGGAGGCCGTCGCCCTGATCGATGGCGATACGCCCTCGAGCTATGCCGCCCTGAACGAGCGTGCCAACCGCGTGGCACACCGGCTCCTGCGCGAGGGCGTGCGGCCCGGCAGCGTCGTCGCCGTGGCCATCGAGGCCGCGGGCGCGCGCGTGGCGGGCCTGCTCGGCGTGCTGAAGGCCGGCGGCACCTATCTGCCGCTTGATCCATCGCATCCCGCGCAGCGGATCGCGCAACTGCTCGAGGACAGCAGTGCCAGCGTGCTGCTCGCGGACGGTGCGCAGGCGTCGACCTTGCCGCCGGGCATCGCCAGGGTCCAATTCGACCCCGTGCAGCTCCAGGCCGAAGCCGCCATCGACCCCGCCATCGATCTGCACGACGGCCATCTCGCCTACCTCGTCTACACCTCCGGCACCACCGGCGTTCCCAAGGGCGTGGCCGTGCCGCACGCCGCTCTCTCGATGCACCTGCAGGCGATGGCGCGGACCTGCGACATGCGCGCCGAGGACCGCTCGCTGCAGTTCGCGCTGCCGCACGTCGACGCGGCGCTCGAGCAATGCCTGCTGCCGCTGGTGTCGGGCGCGGCCCTCGTGGTGCAGCCGCAATGGTGCTCGCTCGCGAGCGAACTCGACGCCCTGCTGCAGCGCCACCGCGTCAGCGTGGTGGACCTGCCCCCGGCCTATGCGCGCCAGCTGATGCAGGGCCAGCCGCCGTTCGCGCATGCCGTGCGCCTCGCGCTGTTCGGCGGCGAGGCCTGGACCGGCGAGGACCTGGCGCTGATCCGCCGCGTGCTGCGTCCCGCGCGCATCGTCAATGCCTACGGCCCGACCGAAGCCGTCATCACGCCCACCGCATGGAGCGGTACGGCGCACGATCCCGTGCAGGGCTATGCACCCATCGGCCGTCCCGTGGGCCATCGCACGGCCCATGTGCTCGATGCCGACCTGCAGCCCGTTCCCCAGGGCGTGGCCGGCGAGCTGTACCTCGGCGGCGCGGGGCTCGCGCGCGGCTACCTCGGCCGCGCGGCGCTCACGGCCGAACGCTTCGTCGCCGATCCCTTCGATGCCGAGGGCGGCCGGCTCTACCGCACCGGCGACCTGGTGCGCTGGGGGCTCGATGGCCAGCTCGAATACCTCGGTCGGCTCGACCACCAGGTGAAGATCCGCGGCTTCCGCATCGAGCTCGGCGAGATCGAGGCGCGGCTGCGCGAGCACCCGGCGG
>NZ_JBZAYE010000939.1:0-2108 GCF_058244205.1 Variovorax sp. 20P10.2.4 | reverse complement strand
GCTGCCCGAGGATGTGTCCTGCGCGCTCGACCGCGCCTACGAACCGTTGCGGCTCGAAGGCGAGCAGGCGCTGGCGCCCGCGCGGCTCGACCGGCTCTGGCAGATGTGGTCGCCCAACAAGGCGCTGGGCATGACGGGCGTGCGCGCGGCCTATGCGATCGCGCCGACGGATGGTCAGGAGGCGGTGGGCGCGCTGCTGCGCCTGGGTTCATCGTGGCCCGTGGGCGCGCATGGCGTGGCGATGCTGTCGGCCTGGGCCGAGCCCGCGGTGCAGGCCTGGGTGCGCGACAGCCTGGCCACCTTGCGCGAATGGAAGGCTGCGCAGCTCGCGCTGTGCGCGCGCATGGGCTGGCAGACCACGCCCAGCGTGGCGAACTACCACCTCGCGCAACCGATGGCGACCGACTTCGCGGGCCTGCTGGCCGGCTTGCGCGCCGAGGGCATCAAGCTGCGCGACTGCGCGTCCTTCGGCCTGCCGGGCCAGGTGCGCATGGGCGTGCTGCCGCCCGCGAGCCAGGCCGCGCTGCACGCCGCATGGCAGCGCCTGGCGGGTGCAAACTAGCCGACAAGAACGACCACGAGGACCTTGCCATGCTCTACGCCATCACCACACTCTTTCTCTGCCAGCTCGCCGGCGAACTGCTGGTGCAGTGGCTGAGCCTGCCGGTGCCCGGTCCGCTGCTCGGCATGCTGTTCCTGTTCGCGGGCCTGCTGTGGCGCGGTGGCGTCCCCGAGAGCCTGGGCGAGACCTCGGGCCATCTGCTGCGCAACCTGATGCTGCTGTTCATCCCGGCCGTGACGGGCGTGATGCTGCACTTCGAGCGCGTGGGCCGCGAATGGCTGCCGTTCCTGGCCGCGGGCATCCTGGGCGCGGCCTTCACGATGACGGTGACCGCGCTCACCTTGCGCTGGATGATCCGCATCACCGGCAAGGACGCCCAGTGAGCGCGCCCGCGAAGCTGTCCGAGATCTGGGTCTTCCTGGCCCAGTCGCCGCTGCTGTGGCTCGCGCTCACGCTGCTGGCCTACCTGGGCGCGCTGTGGCTGCACCGGCGCAGCGGCGCCAACCCGGTGGTCAATCCGGTGCTGGTGTCGGTGATCGTGATCGTCACCGTGCTGCTGGCGACGCGCACGCCCTACGACACCTACTTCGAGGGCGCGAAGTTCGTGCACTTCCTGATCGGGCCGGCCACGGTGGCGCTGGCAGTGCCGCTCTACAGCCAGGTGGCGCGGCTGCGCCGGCTGTGGCTGCCGATCGGCGTGGCGCTGCTCGCGGGCTCGGTGGCGGCCATCGTGTCGGCCGTGGGCATCGCGTGGGCGCTCGGCGGGTCGCACGAGCTGCTGATGTCGCTGGCGCCGAAGTCGGCCACCATGCCGATCGCGATGGGCGTGTCGGAAAAGATCGGCGGCCTGCCGTCGCTGTCGGCGGTCGCGGCCGCCATCACCGGCATCGCGGGCGCGATCATGGCCACGGGCCTGTTGAACCTGCTGCGCATCAAGGAGCCCGCGGTGCGCGGCTTCGCGGTCGGCATCACGGCGCACGGCATCGGCACCGCGCGCGCGATCCAGGTCAACGAGACCGCGGGCGCGTTCTCGGCGCTCGCGATGGGGCTCAACGGCATCGCGACGGCCTTGCTGGTGCCGCTGGTGGTGCGCTGGCTGGGGGCCTGAGGCTCAAGGACCGTTCGGGCTGAGCTTGTCGAAGCCTCGCGCGGCGCTTCGACAGGCTCAGCGTGAACGGATAGGGGAAGATCAGGTCGCGGCGCGCTCCTGCAGCACCAGCGAGATCTCGACCGCGCCCCCACCCGGCAGCGAGGCCACGCCGACCGTGGTGCGCGCGGGCAGCGGCTGGTCGGGAAACACCTGGCGCAGCAGTTCGCTCGCGGCATTCATCACCCGCACATGCTGCGTGAAACCGGGCCCGGTCTGCAGGTAGCCGGTGAGCGCGACGATCTTCTGCACGCGGTCGAGGCCGCCGAGCTCGGCGCGCGCGGCGCGCAGCAGCGCGATGGCGGCGGCGACCGCGGCCCGTTCGCCGAGCGCGATGCCCGCGTCGCTGTCGTCGATAGTGCCCGCGATCACCATGCCGTTCTCGCGCCCGACCACGCC
>NZ_JBZAYE010000938.1:0-2123 GCF_058244205.1 Variovorax sp. 20P10.2.4 | reverse complement strand
CGGGTCTTTCGCGCCCAGGCCGCGGGAGCGCCACGGCGCCATGAACCGCTGCTGCCGCAGATCGACCGCCTGCTGTTCGACGCGCTGCATGGCGATGCCGCGCAGCCTGACGGCGCCGCCATCGCCGCGCTCGTGGGCCTTCGACGCAATCTCTTTCCAGCGGCCCAGGGCGCGCTCCACCCATGATCGAAACGAGTTTCCACGGCGTGTACCTGCCGGGGCTGATGCTGCTGAACGGCGGCGCGCTGGCGTGTTCCTGGGCGCTGCGCCGCCTGCTGGCGCTGGCCGGCGTCTACCGCTGGGTATGGCATCCGGCGCTGTTCGACCTGGCGGTGTACGTGCTGCTGCTCTTCGCCCTGGCCCGTTTCACCGGCGTCTTCGCCACCTGATCCCCGAGCTTCGCATTGCATTCCTTCTCCATGAAACCTGACGCCATTCCCTTTCCCGCCTTTGCCCGCCGCGGCATCCGGCTGCTCGTCACCCTGGCGGCCGTCGCGGCGGCCTGCTGGGCCGCCTGGCAACTGTGGGACCACTACGAGCTGGCCCCCTGGACCCGCAACGGACGCGTGCGCGCAGAAGTCGTGCAGGTCGCGCCCGACGTGTCCGGCCTGGTGACCGATGTCGCGGTGCGCGACAACCAGTTCGTCGCCGCCGGCGCGCCGCTGTTCTCGCTGGACAAGGCCCGTTTCGAACTGGCCGTGCAGCAGGCCGAGGCCGCCGTCGCCGCGCAGGCCGTCGCGCTCGACAACCAGCGCATCCTCATCGCGCAGGCACAGCGCGAGAACAACCGCAATGCGGGCCTGGGCGAGCTGGTCTCGCAGGAGCTTCGCGAGCAGTCCCGTGCGCGGCTGGACCAGGCGAACGGCACGCTGCGCGCGGCCGAAGTGGCGCTGCGGCAGGCCCAGGTCGCGCTGGACACCGCGCGGCTGAACCTGCGCCGCACGCAGGTGTATGCCCCCGCCGATGGCCTCGTGACCAATCTCGACCTGCGGCAAGGCGCCTATGCGAGCGCCGGCCATCCGGTGATGGCGCTGGTGGATGCGGGGTCGGTCTACGTCGAAGGCTATTTCGAGGAGAACAAGCTGCCTCGCATCCACCTGGGCGACCGCGTGCGCGTGACGCCCATGGACGCCGGCGCACTCGAAGGCACCGTGGAGAGCATCGCGGCCGGCATCGCCGATCGCGATCGCAGCACCGGCGCCAACCTGCTTCCCAGCGTGAACCCGACCTTCAACTGGGTACGGCTCGCGCAGCGCGTGCCCGTGCGCGTGAAGCTGGACGCGATACCGGCGGGCACGCGGCTGGTCACGGGCCAGACGGTCACGGTGCAGGTGCTCGGGGCGTCGGCGGCGCCGGAGACGGCAGCCGCGGCTCGTCGCTCGGAGCTTCCTGGATGAGTCGCCTTCATCGACTTCTGGTTGTCACCGCGGCGGGTGTGTTGCTGGCCGGCTGTGCCCACTCGCCCGTCGGTCCCGACTATGTCGCGCCGGCCGCGCTCGCGCCCGCGCAGGCGGCCTCTGCGGGACCGTTCCTGTCGGCCGAAGGCAACGCGGCGGACGCGGCCCTGCCGCCGAACTGGTGGCATCTCTACCAGGACCCGCAGCTGGACGTACTGGTCGCGCGGGCCTTCTCGCACAACACCGACCTGCGGCAGGCCATCGCCAATTTCGAGCGCGACCAGGCGCTCGAGGCCGAGGTGCGCGGGCCGGAGCGCCCGACGCTGGCCCTGAGCGGCGGCCCCGGCTTCGGCCATGTCTCGGGGCTGACGCTCGTGCAGAAGGACTACGAACCGCCGAGCCGCTTCACCTATGGTGCGAGCGCGAACCTGTCCTACCAGCTCGACCTGTTCGGCCAATTGCGCCGCGCCATCGAGGCGGCCGAGGCCGGCAGCGGCGCGGCACAGGCCGCCGTCGACCTGGTGCGTGTCAACGTCGCCGGCGGCACCGCCAGGGCCTATGCCGAGGCCTGCGCCACCGGCTTGCGTTTGCGCAGCGCCCATGAGTCGGTGCGGCTGCAGGAGGAGGCCGTGCAGCTCGCGCAGCGGCTGCAGCAGGCCGGCAGGGTGGGGCCCATCGACACCGCGCGCGCACGCGGCCAGCTCGAACTGCTGCGCGCCTCGCTGC
>NZ_JBZAYE010000937.1:0-2133 GCF_058244205.1 Variovorax sp. 20P10.2.4 | reverse complement strand
CGCACGGTGGCCAGCAGCTCGCCGCTGTGCATGTCGGCGATCTCGCGCTCGACGAAGATCAGCGCGCCGCGGCCCTCGCCCTTGTCGATCAGGTCGACGATGCGGCTGGTGCCGCGCACCGAGGCCTTGGCGGGCAGCGGCCGGTGGATGCGCGTCGAGTGCTCGCCGTGCACCGTGCGCACCCAGTCCAGTCCCAGCGGCAGGTCGCGCATCCAGAAGCCCGGGTAGCCCATCACGTTGGCCATGGTGGGCTGCACCTTCAGCCGGGTCTCGTCGACGAAGGCCAGGTCGGCCTCGTCCATCGGGTCGAGGCCCACGCCGATGCCCAGCGCGTAGACGATGCATTGCTGCCAGTCGTAGTGCTGCTCGATCTGCGGGATCTGGGCGGCCAGCAGCCGTTCGGGGTCGATGGTCATGCGGTCCTCACAAGGTGGCGGCCGTGCCGAGGATGGCGGTGGCCTGGCTCGACAGCACGCCGCCGTTGGCATGCGCGAGCGAAATCTCGACGCCCTCGACCTGCCGCGCGCCGGCGCTGCCGCGCAGTTGCTCGACCGACTCGATCACGGTGAACAGGCCGTACATGCCCGGGTGGTTGCACGACAGGCCGCCGCCGTTGGTGTTGACCGGCAGCCGCCCGCCCGGCGAGATGGCGCCCGAGGACACCATCGCGCCGGCCTCGCCCTTGGCGCAGAAGCCCAGGTCCTCGAGGAACAGCAGCGTGTTGATGGTGAAGGCGTCGTAGACCATCAGGTGGTCGATGTCCTTCGGGCCGACGCCGGCCATCGCATAGGCGCGCTGACCCGATTCGACCGCGCAGGTGGTCGTGAGGTCGGGCATGGCCGAGATCTGGCGGTGGCTCACGGCCACGCCGGTGCCCAGCACGTAGGCCGCGGGCCGCGGCATGTCGCGCGCGCGTTCGGCGAGCGTGAGCACCAGCGCCGCGCCGCCGTCGGTCACGAGACAGCTGTCGGCCTTGGTCAGCGGGTCGCTGATCATGCGCGAGGCCAGCACCTCGGCGCGGCTCAGCGGGTCGCGCGCGAAGGCATCGGGATTGAGCCGCGCCCAGTCGCGCGCGGCCACCGCCACGTCGGCCAGCTGCTCGCGCGTGGTGCCGTACTGGTGCATGTGGCGTGCCGCGGCCAGCGCGTAGCTCGACAACGGATAGCGCGGGCGGAACGGCGATTCGTAGGGCTGCGGATCGGGCATCGAGGCCAGCTTGCCGCCGGCCGTGAGCTGGTTGGAGCCGTAGCAGATCAGCGCGACCTCGCACAGGCCGAGCTCAAGCGCCATCAGCGCCGACTGCAGGTGGAACAGGAAGGAGGCTCCGCCGACCATGGTGCCGTCGGCATGCCGGGGCTTGATGCCCAGGCGCTCCGCGACGTTGAGCACCGGCAGGCCCGAGGTCGACATGGCGCAGAACAGGCCGTCGACCTGCGACATGCGCAGGCCGCAGTCCTCGAGCGCGAGCACGGCCGCTTCCTGCAACTGGTCGAAGGGCGTGCGGCCGGGCGCGTTCCAGCGCCGCGTGTTGCCGATGCCGACGATGGCGCCGCGGCCGCGCAGGGAATGCGTCGCGCGGCTCATGGCGCGTCTCCCTCGGCCGGCGCGAAGACCACGAAGGGCTCCTCGCCGGGCACGATGCGTGCCCGCACGTGCTGGCCGATGCGCACCGCATCGGGCGCGACGTCCTCCACGCGGCTCATCATGCGCGCGCCGCCCTCGAGGTCGACCAGCGCCACGTTGTAGTCGCCCGCGCGGTCGCGCACGGTGGTCAGCGAATACACGCTGCCCCGTCCCGGCGAGGCGCGCCATTGCAGCCGCGGGCTGCCGCAGGCGCGGCACACCAGCGCCGGCGGAAAGCGCACCGCGGCGCAGTCCTCGCAGTGCTGCAGCATCAGGCGGCCTTCCTGCAGCGCCTGCAGGTACTGCGCATCGGGGCCGGGGCCGTCGAATCGGGTGTCGGTGGCCATGGCGTCACTTGCCCTGCCACACGGGCTTGCGCTTCTCGGCGAAGGCGGCCGAGCCCTCGCGCGCATCGGCCGAGCTGAACACGTGCTCGGTCAGCGCGGCCTGGCGTTCCCACAGCTCGGCGGCGGGCCAGTCCTGCGACTCCACCACCACGCGCTTGCTCGC
>NZ_JBZAYE010000936.1:0-2137 GCF_058244205.1 Variovorax sp. 20P10.2.4 | reverse complement strand
TGCTGACCGGCGAGACCATCCGCGCGCGCGGCGACGTCTCCGTCATCGAGGCCGCCACCCGCGCCACCGGCATCACGGGTTCGCCCGCGCCGGGCAACGGCAGCACCTCCATGGCCGCGCGCGGCTTCTCGGGCCATGGCTCGGTGATGCAGCTGTTCGACGGCACGCGGCTGTTCGCGGGCGCGGGCACCGTCACCTTCCCGTTCGACACCTGGTCGGTCGACCGCATCGAGGTGCTGCGCGGCGCGGCCTCTGTCATGTACGGCGAAGGCGCGATCGGCGGCGCGATCAACGTGGTGCCCAAGAAGCCCACGCGCGGACCGATCCACAACGAGGCTTTGCTGGGCTACGGCTCCGACGCCACGCGCCAGGCCGCCTTCGGCAGCGGCGGCGCGATCAACGACAAGCTTTCGTATCGCTTCGACATCAGCCACCGCGCCACCCACGGCTTCATGGCGCGCGGCGAGGGCGAGAGCCTGGCCGTCGGTGGTGCGCTGCGGCTGGACGTCTCGCCCGAGCTGCAGTTCACCCTGTCGCACGACGAGGGCCGCCAGTCGCCGCAGCGCTACCAGGGCGTGCCGCTGATCGACGGGCGCCTGAACGACCAGACCCTGCGCCAGAACTACAACGTCGACGACGCCGAGCTCAAGTACGACGACAAGTGGACCCGCCTCGACGCGCTGTGGACGCCCAGCGATGCCGTCACCGTGCACAACCAGCTCTACCGGCTCGCGAGCCAGCGCCACTGGCGCAACAGCGAGACCTACACCTTCAATGCCGCCACGCGCCGCGTGACGCGCGGCGACTACCTCGAGATCGGCCACGACCAGGAGCAGGTCGGCAACCGTACCGACGCCACCTTCCGGCACGAACTGTTCGGCATGAAGAACCAGGTGCTGGTGGGTTTCGACGTGAACCGCATCGACTTCACGCACCTCAACGATTCGCCCTACGGCGGCCGTTCGGTGGTCGATCCCTTCGTCTTCCTGCCCGGCTACTACGCCTCGCCCGTGGCCTACACGCCGCGCTACAAGACCCGCACCAACACCTACGCCGTGTTCGCCGAGGACAAGCTGGCCTTCGACGAGCGCTGGTCGCTGGTCACCAGCCTGCGCTGGGACCATGCCAAGGTGGCGCGCACCGACCTGGCCAACGCGGCCAACAGCCTCACGAAGACCTTCGAGTACGCCACCGGCCGCATCGGCGCGGTGTATGCGCCCGATGCCTCGCAGTCCTTCTATGCGCAGCTGGCGCATGCGGCCGATCCGCTGACCTCGCTGATCAGCACCTCGACGACGCAGGCACCGTTCGACCTCAGCACCGGCAACCAGGTCGAGGTCGGCTACAAGCGCCAACTGGCCGACAATCGCGGCGCCTGGACCGTGGCCGCCTACCGCATCGAGAAGAAGAAGCTGCTGTCGCGCGACCAGAACAACCCCACCGTCTCGCAGCAGGTCGGCAAGCAGTCGTCCGAGGGCATCGAGGCCACGCTCGACCTCGCGCTGACGTCCACGCTGCGGCTCGAGGCCAATGCGGCCAAGCTGCGCGCGCGCTACGACGACTTCAACGAGGTCGTGAGCGGCCGGCTGGTCTCGCGCGCCGGCAACACGCCGTTCGGCGTGCCCGAGGAAGCGGCCAACCTGTTCCTGCACTGGCATTTCCTGCCGCAGTGGGAGGCCGAGTTCGGCGTGCGCTACGTCGGCTCGCGCCAGGTCGACGCGGCCAACTCGCGCAAGATCGGCTCCTACACCGTGGCCGACGCCTCGGTGAGCTGGCAGGCCAACAAGTCGCTCAAGCTCGCGCTGCGCGGCTACAACCTCGGCGACCGCCGCTATCCGCTGTCGTTCTCGAACAGCGGCAACCAGTGGCTGCTGGGCCGTCCGCGCTCCTTCGAGCTGTCGGCGCTGGTGAACTTCTGAGATGACGCACGCCGCGCGCCGCGCCCGCGCCGATCGCACTGCCTGGCAGCGTGCGTGGCCGCTCGTGCGCCACTGGCTCTACTGGACGCACCGCTGGCTCGGCATCGGCGGCTGCCTGCTGTTCGTCATGTGGTTCGTCTCGGGCGTGGTGATGATGTACGTGGGCTATCCCACGCTCACCGAGGCCGAGCGGCTCGCGGGCCTGCGCGCGCTCGATG
>NZ_JBZAYE010000935.1:0-2145 GCF_058244205.1 Variovorax sp. 20P10.2.4 | reverse complement strand
CGGGAAGATCTTGGAAAGGATGCTGCCGAAGATGCTCATTGCGCGTACTCCTTCGAGGTGAGGCATGGAACGGACCGGGGCTGCGGCCGCGAACGCGGCGCAGCGGGCGGTTGTAGCACGCCCGCGTGACCGCCCTCCTCAGGTCGCGGGTTGCGGCGGGGTCCGGGGCGTGAAGGATTTCGCGTCCGCCTCCGACGATGTGGCCGAGGCACCGCAGGCATGGCAGAAGCGCGAGAAGGCACTCTTGCGCGTCTCGCAGACCTCGCAGTGGTCGTGCAGGCCGATGCCGCAGTGCGGGCAGAAATCGATCGCCGTGTTCTTCAGGTCCACCGGCCGCTCGCAGCCGGGGCACACGCCCTTGTCGAGCCGTGCCAGCGCGGTGTCGTAGCTCAGCTCCTCGCGCCGTACCTGGTCGGGCTGCTGCTCGGCCAGCTTCTGGCGCGCGAGGTAGTTGTTGAGCGCGACGATCGCGTAGCGCCCCACCAGCACCGTGAGCACGATGCCCACCACGTAGCGCACGTAGCCGCCATAGCTCGGCAGGTAGGGCACGAGTTCGACGAAGAAGGCGAACAGCGCGAACAGGATGAAACCCCAGACGAAGGGCCACCAGGTGCTCTTGCGCTTCTTCACGAACAGCCAGCCCGCCACCACCAGGAGCGGCAGCGTGAGCGCGAGCCGGTAGGCGAACACGCGCAGCTCGATGCGGCGGTACTCGGCGTCGAGCTTGATCTGCGCGTCGCGCTCCAGCTCGGCCAGCGTGGTGCGCGCGCGCTGCTCGGCCTGGCGCGCATCGAGCATGACCTGCTGCTGCGCGTTGACCTGGCGCTGCACCGCCTCCTCCTTCTGCTTGATGGCATCGAGCGCCTTGGTGCGCGCGATCAGCTCGGGGTCCTGGTCGGGCTGCGCGGTGGCGCGGCGCGTGGCGATCCAGTTGCCGAAGGTCTCGCGTGCATTGGCGCCGGCCTGCTGCGCGGCCTGCAGCTGCAGCCGGATCTGGTCGAGGTCGCGCGAGGCCTGCAGTTCGACCGCCTCCGAGGCCTTGACCGTGGCGCGCAACGGATCGGCCGCGCGGTGGTCGATGAAGTCCTCGATGGTGCGCACGCGCTCGACCTGCGGCAGGTCGCCCACGATGGTGCTGCCCAGGCCGATCAGGAAGCCCGCGAACACCAGCGCCACCAGCCAGAGGCCGCGGCGGAACCATTTTTCGGAGAGGCGCAGGGATTTGCTCATGTCGTCGTTCCTTCCATTCTTCTCGTGCGGGCCGCGCTCACAGCTTGAGCGCCACCGGCGCCGCGCCGAGGCCCGCGCGCTGCAGCCATTCGAACACCGAATCGACGGTCACGGTCTCGATGCGGTCCGAAAAGCGCTTGTCGTTGGGATGGTCGTCGAAGGCGATGTTGGCCGAGCCGATGCGCCCGCCCAGGCGGGTCAGCGGGCCGAGCTTCAAGGTGGTGGGCTCGTAGCCCTTGAACTGCAGCCAGGCCTGCGCCTGCGAGCGGTTGACGATGGTGGCGGGCTCCATCGCGGCGGCCAGCGTCTCGAGCGCCCACTGGTTCGACTGCTGGTACTTCTGGCCCCAGGCGTAGCTGACGATGCTGTAGGGCGCGGCATGCAGCCGCACCAGGCGCGGCGTCGGCTCCTTGAGCGCGGCCAGCAGCTGCGCCTGCACCTGCGGCGTGGGCACGACCCAGGCGGCCTCGTAACGCCAGAGGTCGTCGAGGAAGAACTCGCCGAGCCCCTGGCGGTAGACGGCCGCCACCGCGGTGCCGCACTGGTTGAGCTTGTGCACCACGCGCCACGGGCCGGCGTCGGTCTTGTAGGCGAGGCCGAAGTGCGAGTAGCGCAGGCCGTACTTGCTCAGGTCCTGGCCGGCGCGCGCCAGCACGACGACGCGCGCGCCGCTGGCATCGAGCTGCTGCGAGGTGCGCTCGGCCAGCTCCATGCCCTTGGCGATCAGCGCGGCGCCGGGCTTGACCTGCTCGCACGAGCGGCCGGCCTGCGCCTGCAGCGGCAGGGCCGCCGCGGTCAGCAGGGCTAGCGCCATGACGACG
The DNA here is from genome assembly GCF_058244205.1 of Variovorax sp. 20P10.2.4. Classification (NCBI taxonomy): domain Bacteria; kingdom Pseudomonadati; phylum Pseudomonadota; class Betaproteobacteria; order Burkholderiales; family Comamonadaceae; genus Variovorax; species Variovorax sp. 20P10.2.4. The sequence continues at coordinate 94 of NZ_JBZAYE010000935.1, read as the reverse complement.
GCGGCGCGTTTCACGACAGCCTCTCGTTGGCCAGCAGCGCGCGGCCGATGGCGTTGGGCACGAAGGCCAGCACCTCGCCCGCGGCCGAGAGCAC
>NZ_JBZAYE010000934.1:0-2168 GCF_058244205.1 Variovorax sp. 20P10.2.4 | reverse complement strand
GCGATGGCCGAGACCAGCGACGGCTTCGAGATCGCGCGCCGCGACCTCGAGATCCGCGGGCCCGGCGAGTTCCTCGGCGCGCGCCAGTCGGGCGCGCCGCTGCTGCGCTTCGCCGACCTCACGACCGACACGCTGCTGCTCGACTGGGCACGCGAGCTCGCGCCGCGCATGCTCGAGCAGCATCCCGAGCTGGCACGGCGGCACATCGACCGCTGGCTCGGCACCAAGGCCGAGTACCTGAAGGCTTGAAGCTGGAAAAGAGGGCGGGCGTCGATCAGCTCGGCCGCCGCGTCAACGCCAGCAGGCAGCCGAAGCCGATCATCATGCTGCCGCTCACGCGGTTGAACCAGCGCATCGCGCGGCTGCCGCCGGCCAGCCGGCGCATGCGCGCGCCGAGCAGCGCATAGAGCGCGATCGCCACCACCTCGAAGACCAGGAAGGTCAGGCCCAGCAGCAGGTAGCTCGAGGCATAGGCGCCCGGCACCACGAACTGCGGGAAGAAGGCGGTGAACACCAGGATCGCCTTCGGGTTGCCCGCGGCGACGGTGAACTCCTGCCGCACCAGCACGCGCATCGGCGGCGGGCCCGCGAGCTCGCGCGCCTGCCGCGCCAGTTCGGGCGCGGGCGCGCGCAGCAGCCGGATGCCGATCCACACGAGGTAGGCGGCGCCGATCCACTTGACGACGTCGAAGGCCAGTTCGGACGCGACCAGCACCGCGCCCATGCCCAGGCCGGCGATCGCGATCATCAGCGCGAAGGCCACCAGGCGGCCGGCCGCGGCGGTCACGGCCTGCGCGATGCCGTAGCGCGCGCCGTTGCTCACCGAGAGCAGGTTGTTGGGGCCGAACGCCATGTTGATGGCGAAGCAGGCCGGCAGGAACAGCAGGTAGGCGGACAGGGTCATGGCGTCTGCGGTGGGGGGACGGGGGAGGCGACCATTATCCGCAGCGCAGCGGACCGCCGGCTTCAGCCGAGTGCCTGGCGCCGGAAATCGCTCGGGCTCAGGCCCGTGTGGGCGCGGAACACGCGGCTGAAGTGCGAGAGGTTCACGAAGCCGGCTGCGAGCGCGATCGCGGTCACCGGCTCGGCGGCGCGCGCCGGGTCGCGCAGCGCGCGGATGCTGGCGGCCAGCCGCTGCTGCTGGATGTGGCCCGCGAGCGTGTCCTCGCCATCGGCGAAGGCGCCGTGCAGCAGCCGCTTGCTGCAGCGCAGCGCCTGCGCGATGCCCTCGACCGACAGGGCCGGGTCGTGCAGGTTCTGCGCCACGTGGTGGCGGATGCGGTCGGCCAGTGCCTCGCGCTGGGTCTGCTGCGTGTGCTGGCCGGCCAGCTCCATCAGCGACAGCCGCACCAGCTGGATCAGCAGCTCGCCCGCGCCGCGCGCGGCCGCCTCGCTCATCGAGGGCAGCTCCTGGTAGGTGCTGCGCATGGTCTCGAGCGCCACGCGCGAGATGCCGCTGGTGCCGCCGACGCGCCGCGCCACCAGCTGCGCGAGCGGCAGCGAGGGCAGGGCCAGCTGTTCCTTGGGCAGCATCACGATCAGGTGGTCGCTGCGCTCGGGGTTGGCCACCGTGTAGTCGAGCGTGGTGTCGTAGAGCGTCCAGCCGCCCGAGCGCACCGCCGCCGCGCGGCCCTTCTGCACCACCTCGGCCGAGCCCTGCCAGGGCGCCACGATCTTCAGGTAGGCCGCGTCGCTCAGGCGCGCCATCTGCGCGGTGCGCAGCACCCGGTGGCGGTTGGCCTCCAGGCGCGTGAGGATCACGTCGCCCGCGCGCGAGGCCGCCAGGTGGCCGTCGAACGGCACCTCGTCGCCGTAGAGGTCGGAGCCCAGGCCGCCGAAGTGGCGGTACACCCACTCGCACCACGCCGGGCCGCGCTCGCGCGGCGGCACTTCGTCGGTCGACAGCAACTGCGATGCGGTCATGGCGCGGCGGGAGGCATTGGGGGTGGATGGGGCGCCCATTGTGGGCCGCGCGGGCGCCGCCTCGCCTTGCGGGTTAACCACTAGCCGGCTGCACGCTGGGACAAGCGCTTTGTGCACCGCCGGCACAGCGAGCGCGCGGGGCCGTTCCTACGATGCCGGCAGGGCCCGCACCGGGCGCCGCACGACCCGAACATCGAAGGAGACCGCCGTGTTCCACACCCCTCGCCGCCGCTGGATCCAGGGCG
>NZ_JBZAYE010000933.1:0-2184 GCF_058244205.1 Variovorax sp. 20P10.2.4 | reverse complement strand
CGCACCGCCCGCGGTCACGGCACCGCCGGCCGCCTTCTCGAGCTGCTCGACCATGCGCGCGATGCGGTCGGCCACGTTCTCGTTCGACAGCTTCTCGCGGAACAGCTCGACCATCAGCGGAAACGAGAACGGCGTCGGCCGCTCGAGCGCGCGCAGCACCAGCTGCTGCGTTCCCATGCGCGCGAGGCTGGCAGCGAGGCGGCCGATCTCGAGCTCCTGCGACAGCAGCTCGCGCTCGGCCTGCGCGAGCAGCGCGTTGCCGGGGTCGTACTTGCGGAACACCTCCCAGAACAGCGAGGACGAGGCCTGCAGCTGCCGGCTGCTGCGCTTCTCGCCCGGATAGCCCTGGAAGATCAGTCCCGACACGCGCGCGATCTCGCGAAAACGCCGCTGCGCGAGCTCGCCCGCATTGAGCGAGGCCAGCACCTCGTGCAGCAGCGCCTCGTGCGCCTGTGCCGCGTCGCCCGCCGGCATGCCGAGCACCTCGGGCAGCCGCGCGGGCCAGTCGACCTCGCTCGCGCTCAGCAGCTCGAAGCCGTAGTCGTTGACCGCGATCGAGAAGGTGCGCGCCTCGTGCTGCGCCACGCGCCAGGCCAGCAGGCTCGCGAGCCCCAGGTGCACGTGGCGGCCCGCGAACGGATAGAGGAACAGGTGCCAGCCCTCGCGCGTCTTCAGCGTCTCGGCCAGCAGCGTTCGCGGCGTGGGCAATGCCGACCACTGCTGCTGCAGCTCGAGCAGCGGCCGCACGCAGCGCAGCTCGGGCGACTCCCACCGGCCCTGGTCGGCCAGCGCGAGCTGCTGCACCACCGCGTCGGCCAGCGTGTTCGACAGCGGCATGCGCCCGCCATTCCAGCGCGGCACCGCGGGCCGCTGGCCGCTGGCGCGCCGCACCCAGGCCGTCATGTCGTGGATGCGCACCAGCTCGAGCAGCCGGCCGCCGAACAGGAAGCAGTCGCCGGGCTTCATGCGCGCGACGAAGCCCTCTTCCACGCTGCCGATCCTCGCGCCGCCGAGGTACTGCACCGCCATGCTCGCGTCGCTCACGATGGTGCCGATGTTCATGCGGTGGCGCCGTGCGAGCCGCGCATCGGGCACGCGCCACACGCCGTCGGCATCGGCCACCACGCGCTTGTAGTCGGGATAGGCCGCGAGCGAGGCGCCGCCCTGCGCGACGAAGTCCAGGCACCAGGCCCAGTGCTCGCGCGTGAGCCCGGCATAGGCGGCCGTGCCGCGCACCTCCTCGTAGAGATCGTCGGGCACGAAGCCGCCGCCGAGCGCCACGGTCACGAGGTGCTGCACCAGCACGTCGAGCGGCTGGTCGGGCGAATGGCGGGCCTCGATGTGCCCCTCGGCGATCGCGGCGCGCGCCGCCGCGCCCTCGACCATCTCGATGCTGTGCGTGGGCACCAGCGTGATGCGCGAGGGCCGGCCCGGCGCATGGCCCGAGCGGCCCGCGCGCTGCAGCAGCCGCGCCACGCCCTTGGGCGAGCCGATCTGCAGCACGCGCTCCACCGGCAGGAAGTCGACGCCGAGGTCCAGGCTCGAGGTGCAGACCACGGCCTTGAGCTCGCCGCTCTTGAGGCCCAGCTCGACCCACTCGCGCACCTCGCGGTCGAGCGAGCCGTGGTGCAGCGCGATGGTGCCGGCCCATTCGGGCCGCGCCTCGAGCATCGCCTGGTACCAGATCTCCGACTGCGAGCGCGTGTTGGTGAAGACCAGCGTGGTGCTGCTGGCCGCGATCTCCTCGAGCACCTGCGGCAGCATCGTGAGGCCCAGGTGGCCGCCCCAGGGAAAGCGCTCGGCGCGGCCCGGCAGCAGCGAATCGATGACCAGCTTCTTCGGCACCTGGCCCTGCACCAGCACGCCATCGTCACGGCCCAGCAGCGCGTGCATCGCCTCGTGCAGGTTGCCGAGCGTGGCCGACATGCCCCAGACCGCGAGCCCCGCGTTCCAGCGCCGAAGCCGCGCGAGCGCGAGCTGCACCTGCACGCCGCGCTTGTTGCCGAGCAACTCGTGCCACTCGTCGACCACCACCATCCTCACCTGGCCCAGCACCTCGCTGGCATCGGCGCGCGCGAGCAGCAGCGACAGGCTCTCGGGCGTGGTGACCAGCACCGTGGGCAGGCGCGTGTTCTGCGCGCTGCGCTCGGCCGAGGAGGTGTCGCCGCTGCGCGCGCCCGCGCT
>NZ_JBZAYE010000932.1:0-2188 GCF_058244205.1 Variovorax sp. 20P10.2.4 | reverse complement strand
TGTGACGACCGGCAACGACGATAAGGCATCCGAATGAGCTCCCCTGGCAACCCCCGCAATTCCCTGGTCGTCGGCGTCGACGTCGGCGGCACCTTCACCGACCTGTTCGTGCTCGACGAGGCGAAGGGCACGGCGCGCATCGTCAAGGTGCCGTCCACGCGCGGCGAGGAAGCGCGCGGCTTCATGAACGGCGTGGCACGCGTGGCCGATTCGGCCGCGGCCATCGCCACCATCGTGCACGGCACCACCGTCGGCACCAATGCGCTGCTCGAGCGCAAGGTGGCGCGCACCGGCATCATCACCACGCGCGGCTTTCGCGACGTGCTCGAGATGCGCCGCCGCGACCGGCCCCAGACCTGGGGCCTGCGCGGCAGCTTCCTGCCCGTGGTGCCGCGCGATCTGCGCCGCGAGGTCGACGAGCGCGTGCTGGCCGACGGCACCCTGCACACCGCGGTCGATCTCGACCAGGTGCGCGCCGAGGCGCGCGCGCTGCTCGAGGCCGGTTGCGAGGCGGTCTGCGTGTTCTTCATCAACACCTATGCCAATCCGGCGAACGAGCGGCTCGCGGTCGCGGCAGTGCGCGAGCTCTGGCCGAATCCGCACGTCACCTCGGCCAGCGAGGTGCTGCCCGAGATCCGCGAGTTCGAGCGCTGCTCGACCGCCACGCTCAATGCCGCGCTGCAGCCGGTGGTGGGCAGCTACCTCGGCCGGCTCGAGTCGGACCTGCGCGCGCAGGGCTTCGCGGGCGAACTGCTGGTGGTGCAGAGCAACGGCGGCGTGATGTCGCGCCAGACCGCGAGCGACCTGCCAGTGCGCACCGCGCTGTCGGGCCCGGCGGCCGGCGTGATCGCCTGCGCGGCCATCGCGCGCGCGGCCGGCTTTCCGAATGCGATCACCGGCGACATGGGCGGCACCTCGTTCGACGTCTCGCTGGTGGCCAACGGCGAGGCCGCGCTGGCCGCGCAGACCGCGATCGAGTTCGGGATGGTGATCCGCTCGCCGATGATCCAGATCGAGACCATCGGCGCGGGCGGCGGCTCCATCGCCTCGGTGGATGCGAGCGGCATGCTGCAGGTGGGCCCCGAGTCGGCCGGCAGCGTGCCGGGCCCGGCCTGCTACGGGCGCGGCAACATGCGCCCGACCGTGACCGATGCGAACGTGCTGCTGGGCCGCATCGCGGCCGACCGGCCGCTGGGCGGCGGTTTGCTCGCGGCACTCGACGCCGAGAAGTCGCGCCAGGCCATCGAGGAACACGTCGCGCGCCCGCTGGGCCTGGACGTGCACGCGGCCGCCGAGGCCATTCTCACGGTCGCCAACGCGCGCATGGCCGGCGCCATTCGCCTGGTGTCGATCGAGCGCGGCCACGATCCGCGCCGCTTCGCCTACATGCCCTTCGGCGGCGGCGGCGCGCTGCACGTGTGCGCGATGATGCGCGAGGTCGGCGTGGCCACGGGCATCGTGCCGCGCTACCCCGGCGTGACCTCGGCGCTGGGCTGCGTGATCGCCGACATGCGCCACGACGCGGTGCAGACCCTCAACAAGCCGCTGGCCGAACTCGACGTGGTGGAGGTCCAGCGCCGCATCGACGAGCTGGCCGCGAGCTGCCAGCAGCGCCTCGATTCCTCGGGCGTGCGCTTCGACGAGGTGCGCGAGGTGATCGCGCTCGACATGCTCTACGCGGGCCAGACCCACACGCTGCCCGTGGTGCTCGGCAGCGCGCCGCTCACGGCCGCGGCCATCCGCGCCGCCTTCGAGGCCAGCTACACGGCCGCCTTCGGCCGCGTGCTCGAGGGCATCGCGATCCGCGTGATGAACCTGCGCTATGCACGCATCGGCGTGCGGCCCAAGTTCGACCTGAAGGTGCTCGCGCCCGAGGGACAGGGCAGCACCGCGCCGCTGGGCACCCAGCGCGTGTTCCACGACGGCCGCTGGCACGAGGCGCAACGCTATGCGCGCCTGGAGCTGCCGGTGGCCGCGCGCATCGAGGGGCCCGCGATCCTCGAGCAGGCCGACACCACCGTGTGGCTCGAACCCGGCTTCCATGCCGAGGTCGATGCGCACGGCAACCTTCTCGTGAGGCTGTCATGAGCGAAACCAGGCAACCGATCGCGGCACCCACCGCGCTGGTCATCATCGACCTGCAGAACGACTTCCTCGACCCAAGGGGCGCCTATGCGCGCGGCGGCGA
>NZ_JBZAYE010000931.1:0-2191 GCF_058244205.1 Variovorax sp. 20P10.2.4 | reverse complement strand
GGCAAGGCCGTTGCCGAACGCGTGAACCCGAGCGTGGAGCGCGAACACTGGGCCTCGGCCTACGAACGCGAGCCCTACTACGAGGCGGGCCGCAGCTACGACGACTACGCGCCGGCCTACGAACTGGGCTGGAGCGGACGTGCCGCGGGCCATGACGAGTTCGCGTCCGTCGAGCCCTCGCTCGCGCGCGAATGGGAAGCGCGCCGCGGTGCTTCCACGCTCGACTGGACGCGCGCCCGGCCCGCGTCGCAGGCCGCCTGGGAGCGTGCCGATCGTCTCTACTACAGCGACGAGGACAGCGCGATTCCCGCGGTGGACGGGATCCCGCTGGCCAACGACGACGTGGTCGACGTGATCAACGACCTGCTTGAGACCAGCCGCGATGGCGAGTACGGCTTCCGTGTCTGCGCCGAGGAGATCGATGACGCGCAGCTCAAGCGCGTGTTCGCGGCGCGCGCGGTCGAATGCGCCGATGCGGCGGCGCAGCTGGTGCGCGTCGTGGAGTCCTATGGCGGCCAGCCGGCCGCGGGCGGCACGGCCAGTGGTGCCATGCATCGCGGCTGGGTGCATGTGAAGGGCGCGGTCGGCGCCAACAGCAAGCTGTCGATCCTCGAGGAATGCGAGCGCGGCGAGGACACGGCCGTGGCGCGCTACCGCAAGGCGCTCAAGCAGATGCTGCCGGCGGGCGTGCGCGAGATCGTCGCGACGCAGGCACGCGGGGCGCAGCGCAACCATGACCAGATCCGCGACCTGCGCAACGCGGAGCGCGCGGCGCGTTGATCGCGGCGTCATGAACGAGAAAGAGCCCGGCATGCCGGGCTCTTTTTTTGGGGGGCCGCGTGGCGATTACTTGCAGTTGAGCTTCATCGCCTCGATGCGCCCGCCGAAGCCAAGCCGGCTGATCAGCCCGCCTTCGCGGCTGTTGGCCGGGAAGCTCACGGTGCGGTCGCGGAACATCGCGTGCTGGTAGACCTCGAGCGTGGCGCGCGGGCCCACGGTCACGCTGTCGATGTCGCGCTGCAGCTGCCGCGCCGTGCCCTTGTCGAGGCTTTGCAGGGTGGCGGGGCCGACCAGCGTCACGACGTCGCCCTGGAAGTCGCGCTTCGAATAGAACTGGGCCCAGCAGCCGGAGCCGTGCGCCGGGTCCTCGACGCGCAGCGGCACGAGCAGCACGGTGGGCTCGGCCTGGTTGTCGACGGCCGAGACCTTGGGCGTGCCGGTGGAACAGGCGCCGAGCGCGAGCGCGGCGGCGAGGCCCAGGGGCCAGAGAGTGCGAGAAGTCTTCATGATGGATGCAAAGGCTGGGATCGGGGAATGGCGCCGGCGGGCGGATCGAGGATCCGCCTGGCTCGAAGGAGGCCGAAGGCCTGCGCCGCGAAGCTTCAAGATAGCGGCCGAACGGCGCGATGCCGTAGGAGAAAGGCGCGCGGCGCCGTCGCAGGCGGGCGTGCCTGTTCGTGGAACGCATCGCACCTCGCCGAATAAACCGCTTGCAATTGAATCGCATGCGATCTAATATTCGGCCCATGCCAGCCAAGAAAGCCGCCACCGCCCAGCCTGTCGCCCCCAGTGCCGACAAGCTCACGCTGGACGAGCAGCTGTGCTTCTCCGTCTACTCGACCATGTTGAGCCTCAACAAGGTCTACCGCGGCCTGCTGCGCGATCTCGACCTCACCTACCTGCAGTACCTTGTGATGCTGGTGCTGTGGGAGCGCGACGGCCTCAACGTGTCCGAGATCTGCACCCGCCTCTCGCTCGAGACCACCACGCTCACGCCCCTGCTCAAGCGGCTCGAGGCCCGCGGGCTCATCGTGCGGGCACGCTCGGCACTCGACGAGCGCCAGGTCATCGTGTCGCTCACGGCCGAAGGGCGCGCGCTGCGCACCAAGGCCAAGGCCATCCCGGCCTGCGTCGCGCAGGCGATGGAGCTGTCGGGCGACGAGATCGACGGCCTGCGTGAACAACTGCAGACGCTGCGCGCCAGCCTCGACAGGAACGCATGACCACTTCACTCCCTCGCGAGACAGTCGTTGCCGGCTGCCTTTTTTCAAGGCATTTATATCGCATGCGATATTCATTCATGCGCTAGTTCTCCCGTCCAACCGTTCCCTCCCCTCCAGCCAAAGGAAATCACCATGTCCTCGAACCAGACCACCTCTTCTTCCACCACGCGCCGCAGCCTGCTGACCGG
>NZ_JBZAYE010000930.1:0-2193 GCF_058244205.1 Variovorax sp. 20P10.2.4 | reverse complement strand
GACGCGGCCGACGAATGGTTCGATCCCGCGCTGGCCGTGCGCGCCGGCGAGATCGCGCTGGCCGAGGTGAAGGCACTGCGCGCGCGGCTGCCGGCCACCTGACAAGGTGTGAATAAACCTACTGCGCGCCCCGATCTCGCACCTGCGGTCCTCACCGTACGGAGTACGGCTGCGGTCCTCGGCGCGACCTCGGGGCGCTCGCTACGGTTTCTTCACACCTTGTGAGATTTGCAAGAACACACGAACAAGGATTCCCTGACATGACTTCCTCTTCCGACACCCCCGCCGACGGCTACGAATCGGGCCTGCTCAACCGCCGCCGCGTGCTCGGCGACGCCTGGGTCGACCGCTCGCTGGCCAACCGCAACGGCTTCAATGCCGAGTTCCAGGAGCTGATCACGCGCCATGCGTGGAACGACATCTGGGGCCGCCCAGCGCTGGGCGACAAGACGCGCCGCTACATGGTGTTGTCGATGATGCTCGGCATCCACGCCTACGAGGAATTCGCGATGCACGTGCGCGCGGCGCTCGACGGTCCGCCCGAGTCGCGGCTCACGCCCGAGGACATCAAGGAAGTGATCATGATGGCCGCCATCTACTGCGGCGTGCCGGTCGCCAACCACGCCTTCGGCATCGCCACCGGCATCCTGCGCGAGAAGGGCCTGCTGCCTGCGGCGGCGCAGTGAGCGCGCCGCAAGGACCACCAGCAAACCTGAAGGGCCGCTGGCACGCCGGCTTCGCGCTGCTGCTGCCGTTGCTGCTCGCGGCCCAGCCGGTGGCCACCGACAGCTACCTGCCGGCACTGCCCGCGATCGCCAGGGAACTCGGTTCGGCCAGCACCAGCCTCACGCTGTTCGTGCTGGCCTTCGGCTTCGCGCAACTGCTGTGCGGACCGCTGGCCGACCGCTTCGGGCGCCGGCCGGTGCTGTTGGCGGGCCTGGGCTGCTATGCGCTGGCCGCGCTCGGCGGCGCCTTCGCGGGTAGCGTGTTCATGCTGGCCGGCTGGCGCACCTTGCAGGGTTTCTCGATGGCGGCGATCCTGGTCTGCGCGCGCGCCGCGGTGCGCGATCTCTATCCGGCCCACGAGGGCCCGCACGTCATGGCGCGCGGACTCACGGGGCTGGGCGTGGTCGGGCTGGTGGCGCCGCTGCTCGGCGCCTGGCTGGTGCAGGGCGCGGGCTGGCGCTGGGTGATGGGCGCGATGGCGCTCTATGCGCTGGTGCTGTTCGCGCTGTGCTGGCGCTCCTTCGGCGAGACCCGGCCGACCTTCGTCGACACGCCCTCGGCGCCGCGCGGCAGCACGCGCGTGGTGTTCGCGAGCCGTGCCTTCCGCGCCTGGGCCTCGGTGGCGGCCTCGACCTATGGCGGGCTGTTCTGCTTCCTGCTGCTGTCGCCGATGGTCTACATCGGTTATCTGGGCTGGTCGCCGGCCTGGTATGGCTGGATCCCGGCCGGCGGCTCGCTGGTCTACATCTTCAGCACCACCATGTGCCGGCGACTGCTGCGCCGCCACGGGCCGGTGCGCACCGTGCAACTGGGCGCCTCGCTGAGCATGGCGGGCGCCACGATCCAGGCGCTGGGCTGCTGGCTCGCGCCGCTGAGCGCCGTGCCGCTGCTAGCGGGCCACGCGGTCTATTGCCTGGGCCACGGCATCCACCAGCCCTGCGGCCAGGCCGGCGCGGTGGGCGACCTGCCGCAGCTCGCGGGCCGCGCCGTCTCGTGGTCGGGCTTCGGCATGATGATGGTCGCCTTCTGCGTCGGGCAGTTCGCCGCGCTGTTCGTCGACGCCGACTATTCGAACGGCGCGTGGCCGATGGTGATCCCCATGGTCGCCGCCGCCTGCTCGCTGCTGGCCATCGCCTTCTTCTGGCTCCCCCGTCTTCATCCCCTCTCGAAGGAACCCGCACCATGACCCGTCTGAACCTCGTCCGCGAAGGCAATGGCCCGATCGTCGTGCTGAGCCATGCGCTCGGCTGCGACCTCCGCATGTGGGACGGCGTGGCCGCGCAGCTCGCGCGCGCCCACACCGTGCTGCGCTACGACCACCGCAACCACGGCGCCTCCGAGCGCGTGCCGTGCGCGCTGCGCATCGAGACGCTGGCGCAGGACGCGGCCGAGCTGATCCAGCGCGAGGCCGGCGGCGAGCCGGTGCACTTCGTCGGCCTGTCGATGGGCGGCATGACGGCGCAGGCG
>NZ_JBZAYE010000093.1:0-17522 GCF_058244205.1 Variovorax sp. 20P10.2.4 | reverse complement strand
CGCCACGAAGCGGGCCGCGAGCTGGCGGTAGTAGGGCGCGTCGAGCGCGGGCTGCAGCGCCTGGCGCCGATGGCGCCACACGGCGGTGCTCCAGAGCAGCAGCACGAGGCGCGGCAGCAGCCCGTAGGTGAGGATGCAGCCCGTGAGCCACAGCGCCCAGGTGCGCTGGCCCGAGGCCGGTGGCGTGGCGGCGAGCACGGTGGCGGCGTCGGGCACCGGGAAGCCCAGGCGCGACGGCGCCCAGCCCAGCGCATCGACCGCGCGCACGAAGAAGGCGGGATCGAGGATGGTGGTCTCCCAGCTCAGCGTGTAGCTGCGAAAGGCCAGCGCGAACAGCATCGCCGCGAGCACCACCGCGAAGGACAGCGACCAGATGCCGTGGCTCACGATGCCGAAGGCCCAGGGCAGCAGCTTCGCGCGGCCCAGCAGGCCGGTGGTGGCGCGCACGAGCAGCGGCGCCTGGCCATGCCGGCCGCCGGCCACGCGCGCGGTCAGCGAGAGCCAGATCCAGCCCAGCGAGGCCGCGCTGAACGAGGCCAGCGGCAGCCACAGCCCGAGCAGCCACAGCAGCAGCGTCAGCAGGTGCACGCCGAGCAGGCTCACGAGCGCGACGATCACGTTGATGTGACGCTCGCCACCGCCCACCACGTTGCCCGCGAGCGCGAGGCCGGCGACGACGATGAGGGCCACGAGCCCGAGCAGCACCCAGGGCGACCATTGGCGCGCGCGCCGTAGTTCGGCCTGCAGTCCCAGTCGTTCGCCGAGCTGGCGCGCGCGTTCGGCGATGCGTGCCGGCGTGTGCGGCGCCTGCGCGGCGATGCGCATGGCCTGCGCGTCGTCGAGCGGGCCGTTCTGCTCGGCCCATCGGATCGCCTCGGTGATCACCGCATCGGAAAAGTCGGGGTTCTCGCGCAGTGCGGTGGTGGTCAACAGCGTCCCTTCGCGAACAGAGGCAGGGCCGGCGGAAAGCCGACGATGAGCCCTCGGCCGAGGGCGGCTCAGCGCGCGGATTATGCCCGGCGCCCCCAAAGCAAAACGGGGCCGCAGCGCGGCCCCGTTCCTCTCTGGCGTGTGGATGGTTCGAGGGGGACTGACGTCTTTCAGCGCAGGCCGAAGAACGAAAGCACGGCCACGACCACGACGACCAGACCGACGATGTAAATGATGGAATTCACCGCGAGCACTCCACGTTGTTGACGATGGTCCCAGCATCACGGCGCAGGGGGTACCCAGGGTGTCGGCGGGGGGCGGCGGGTTCTGTAGGACTTGCAGGGCCGGTCGTGACATACCTTCCGCTGCCCGGGTCGGCCTAAGACTTCGTCTTGCGCGCCGGCTTCGAGGGCGCCTCGGGCCCGAGCGCCTGCTGCAGCAGCCAGCGCATCGCGTCGCGCACCTCGGCGGCATCGGCGCCCGCCTCGATCTCGAGCGCGGCGCGGTCGAAGGCGGCCGACAGCAGTTGCGAGAGCGCATCGAGCGAGACCTCGCCGCGGCCCATGCCGGCCTCGGCCAGTCCCTGGCGCAGCGAACGGGCGGCGTTCGCGTCGTCCATCGCCATGACCTCCGCCATGCCCAGCACGGCCGGCCCGTCGATTAGCAGCAGCCGGGTGCGGCCCGGCACGGTCATCGCGCGCAGGTAGGCATCGCTGCCGATCAGCAGCGCCTCACGTGGCGCCAGCGCCTCGGGCGTGGCGGCCGCGATCTCGGCGGCCACCGCGCGCGACTCCTGTTCGAGCACATGGCGGAACAGGTCGCGCTTGTCGGCGTAGTGGTGATAGAGCGCGCCGCGCGTGATGCCGGCCGCGGCCACGATGTCGGGCGTGGAGGTCTGGCCATAGCCCTGGTCGACGAAGAGGGCGCGCGCCGCCTCGGTCAGCGCCTGCCGCGTGGTCTCGGTGCGCTCCTTGTTGGTCCGGATGATCTTGGAGGTCATTTACATGCAGACTGTATGTATGTATATTCAATCAAACATACAAACTGTATGTCAGTTCCAGCCATCTCAAGGAGCCCCTCATGAAAGTCACGAGCTACTACCCGGTCATCATGACCAACGACGTTGCCGGCACGGCGGACTTCTACCAGCGCCACTTCGGCTTCGCGCCGCTGTTCACGAGCGACTGGTACGTGCACCTGCAACTGGAAGGCGAGCCCTCGGTCAACCTCGCGGTGCTCGATGGCCGGCACGAGACCATTCCCGCCGCGGGCCGCGGCAAGGTGGCGGGCGGGCTGTTGTTGAACTTCGAGGTGGACGATCCCGACGCGGTGCACGACCGCCTGGCCGCGGCCGGCCTGCCGGTGCTGCTGCCGCTGCGCGACGAGGCCTTCGGCCAGCGCCACTTCATCACCAGCGACCCGAACGGGGTGCTGATCGACATCATCAAGCCGATCCCGCCGAGCGGGGAGTTCGTGGCGCAGTACGAGGCGGGCGCGCTGCCGACCTGATCGGTCAGGCCAGGCGGCGGCGAGGCTCAGGCCAGCGCCGCCTCTTCCTCGTCGAGCGCGTCGCCCAGGAAGCCGCCGCTCTGGTGCGCCCACAGCCGCGCATAGAGCCCGCCCTTGGCCATCAGCGTGCGGTGGTCGCCTTCCTCCACCACGCGGCCCTCGTCGAGCACGATCAGCCGGTCCATGGCCGCGATGGTCGACAGCCGGTGCGCGATCGCGATCACGGTCTTGCCTTCCATCAGCGTGTAGAGGCTCTGCTGGATTGCGGCCTCGACCTCGGAGTCGAGCGCGCTGGTGGCCTCGTCGAGCAGCAGGATCGGCGCGTCCTTGAGCATCACGCGCGCGATCGCGATGCGCTGGCGCTGGCCGCCCGAGAGCTTCACGCCGCGCTCGCCCACGTGGGCCTCGTAGCCGTGGCGCCCGCTGGCGTCGCCCAGCGTGCCGATGAAGTCGTGCGCCTCGGCGCGGCGCGCGGCGGCCTCGATCTGCGCCGGCGTCGCGTCGGGACGGCCGTAGGCGATGTTGTCGGCCACCGAGCGGTGCATCAGCGAGGTGTCCTGCGTCACCATGCCGATGTGGCTGCGCAGCGAATCCTGTGTGGCCAGCGCGATGTCCTGGCCGTCGATCAGGATGCGGCCGCTCTCCAGGTCATGGAAGCGCAGCAGCAGGTTCACCAGCGTCGACTTGCCGGCGCCCGAGCGGCCCACCAGGCCGATCTTCTCGCCGGGCGCCACGGTCAGCGTGAGGTCCTCGATCACGCGCCGGCCGCCGGCCGCGCCGTAGCGGAAGCTCGCATGCTCGAAGCGCACCTCGCCGCGCGGCACCTCGAGCGGCTTCGCACCCGGCGCATCGAGCACGGCGCGCGGGCGCGACAGCGTCTTCATGCCGTCCTGCACCGTGCCGATGTTCTCGAACAGGCTGGTCATCTCCCACATGATCCAGTGCGACATGCCCTGCAGCCGCAGCGCCATGGCGGTGGCCGCGGCCACCGCGCCCACGCCGACCGCGCCGGTGGACCACAGCCACAGCGCCGTGCCCGCCATGCCGGCGGTCAGGCCCATGCTCAGCGTGTGGTTGACGATCTCGAAGGCGCTCACCAGCCGCATCTGGCCGTAGCCGGTGTGCATGAACTCGCGCATCGCGTCGCGCGCGAAGCCGGCCTCGCGCTGCGTGTGCGAGAACAGCTTGACGGTCGCGATGTTGGTGTAGGCATCGGTCACGCGGCCGGTCATCAGCGCGCGTGCATCGGCCTGCGCCTTGCCGACCGCGCCCAGGCGCGGCACGAAGTAGATCAGCGCGCCGATGTAGAAGGCCAGCCAGATCACGAACGGCCAGATCAGCTGCGCGTCGAGCACGCCCACCAGCACGATCATGGTGGCGACATACACGCCCATCGCCACCAGCACGTCGGCCAGCACGAACACGGTCTCGCGCACCGCGAGCGCGGTCTGCATCACCTTGGCCGTGATGCGGCCCGCGAACTCGTCCTGGTAGAAGGCCATGCTCTGGCCCAGCATCAGCCGGTGGAAGTTCCAGCGCAGCCGCATCGGCAGGTTGATCGCGAGCGTCTGGTGCTTGACGATGGTCTGCAGCGCGACCACCGCGATGCTGGCGACCAGCAGCCCGGCCATCCATGCGAGCGTGGTGCCGCGGTCTTCCCACAGGCGCGAGGGCGCCTGGCCGCCGAGCCAGTCGACCACGCGTCCGAGCAGCGCGAACAGCAGCGCCTCGAAGGTCGACATCACGGCGGTGAGCACCGCCATCGCGAGGATCTTGCCGCGCACGCCCTGCGTGCAGGCCCAGAGGAAGGCGAAGAAGCCTTGCGGCGGAAGCGGAGGTTCGGCGGCGGGGTAGGGGTGTAGAAGTTTTTCGAAGAAACGGAACAAGGACTGACTCTCCCGAAGAGCCGAAGACTGTAGCCGCGAGCGTATGACCTTGCCCTGAAAAGGTGCGTTTCTTCAGCTTCTGCGTGGTTTGCGCGACGAACTGGCGGGAACGGGCGCGGTCTTTGGTTCGAGCGCCGCGAGCCGCTCGCCGAGGAAGTCGATGAAAGTACGCAGCTTCGGTGCCATGTACTGGCGGCTGGTGTAGACCGCGAACAGCGTCACCGGGTGCGGTTCGTGGTCGGGCAACAGGCGCACCAGCCGGCCCTGCGCGAGGTCGTCCTCGAGCAGCCAGCCCGGCATGAAGGCCACGCCCATGCCCGCGCGCACCGCATGCAGCGTGAGCGTGGTGTCGTCCGAGCGCATGACCGGCGTGAGCCGCAGCGGGAACAGGCGCCCGCCCGGCCCCGTGAGCGCCAGGTGGTCGAGCGCCACGTAGCTCGGCACGATCGCGCCGAGCCGCGCCACCTCGGCCGGCACCGCGGGGCTGCCGCCCATGCGCGCGAGGTAGTCGGGCGTGCCCGCGAGGAAGAAGGGCACGCGGCACAGCGGCCGCGCGATCAGTGCGGGCGAGGGCTCCTGCGTGGCGCGCAGCGCGAGGTCGTAGCCGTCGGCCGCGAGGTCGACCTTGCGGTTCTCGAGGTGGATGTCGAGCAGCACCTCGGGATAGCGTGCACGGTAGTCGGCCAGCACCTGCGCGAAGCGCGCGGTGGCGCACCACACGGGCGCGCTGAGCTTGAGCTGGCCGCGCGGCGCCTCGCGGGTCTGGCCGATCGCGGCCTCGGCGGCATCGAGCAGGTCGAGCGCGCGCCGGCTCTGCTCGTACCAGGCGGTGCCGGCCTCGGTCAGGCTCAGGTGGCGGCTCGAACGGTGCAGCAGGCGCGCGCCCAGCGATTTCTCGAGCTGCGCCACGTGCTTGCTGGCCATCGGCGCCGACAGCCCGAGCCGCTCGGCGGCGGCCACGAAGCTGCCCGATTCGACGACCTCGCGGAACACGCGCAGGCTGGTCATGCGGTCCATCGATGATTTCCTCTGGAGAAACGATTCGATGAATCGTAGCCTGTCGATTTCCTCGCAGGAAATATCTACAGTCGACGCAACGCCTTCAAGGATGCAACGACATGATCCACGACAACCCGAATCGCCTGCCCACCTACTTCATCTCGCACGGTGGCGGCCCCTGGCCCTGGATGAAGCGCGAGATGGGCACCACCTACGACCGGCTCGCCGCCGCGCTGGCCGACATGCCGCGCCAGCTCGGCCGCACGCCCAAGGCCATCCTCATGGTGTCGGCCCACTGGGAGGCACCGGTGTTCACGGTGCAGGGCAACCCGCGCCCGCCGATGATCTACGACTACGGCGGCTTCCCGGCCCACACCTACGAGGTGCACTACGACGCGCCCGGCTCGCCCGAGCTCGCGCAGCGCGTGCAGTCGCTGATCGCCGCGGCCGGCCTGCCGGCGGCCATCGATCCCGAGCGCGGCTACGACCACGGCATGTTCTCGCCGATGGCCGCGATCTATCCGCAGGCCGAGGTGCCGGTGGTGCAGCTGTCGCTGCGCCGCGGCCTCGATCCGGCCGAGCACATCGCGCTGGGCCGTGCGCTCGCGCCGCTGCGCGACGAGGACGTGCTGATCGTCGGCAGCGGCCTGAGCTATCACAACCTGCGCAACTTCGGGCCGCAGGCGCATGGCGTGTCGAAGGCCTTCGGCGACTGGCTCGACGCCACCTCGGTCAAGGCCGCACCGGCGGAACGCGTGCAGCGCCTGCAGGATTGGGCCGCCGCGCCCTCGGCGCGCATGGCGCATCCGCGCGAGGAGCACCTGGTTCCGCTGATGGTGGCGGTGGGCGCGGCCGAGCAGGAAGCGGGCGAGCGCGTGTACCACGAGGAGGCCTTCATGGGCGGCCTCGTGGTGTCGAGCTACCGCTTCGGCGGCGCGGGCTACTTCTGATCGACCCGGCGCTCGGCGCCGTCTGAATCGACCAGCCCGACGCGTTGCTGCCGGCCCCAGGTGCCGCGCCCGGTCAGGAAGGTCCACCAGCCCCAGGCCGCGCCCGTGTGGCGCAGCAGCTGGAAAGTGAAGGGCTCGATCAGCGCGGCCGCGAAGGCCTGCAGCATGCCGGCCTCGCCGTCGTGGCCGACCCAGCGCCGGTACAGGTGCACCGACCACAGGTGGAAGACGAGGTCGAGCACGATCTTGGCGGCGATCACGCCGGCCGCGGGCAGCAGCACGCCGAAGTCGCCGCGCACCAGGTACATCACGAGCAGGCCGAAGGCGGCGAGGCCGTACAGCGGCTGCAGGGTGTCGATGGCCTTGACCGGCAGCATCGCGATGCCGAGCCAGCCGTAGCGGCGGTCGCCGACCATCGCGCGGTACCAGTACTGGGTCTGCAGGAAGCCGCCGAACCAGCGCCGGCGCTGGCGCAGGAAGGCGCCCACGCTGCTGGGTGCGTCGGTGCGCGCCTGCGCGTCGCCGAGCACGCGCACGCGCCAGTCGAGGCCGTGCGCCTGGGCATGGCGGTGCAGCCGGTGGATGAGCTCGTAGTCCTCGACCAGGCAATCGGTGTCGAAGCCGCCCACGGCGCGCACCGCGTCGCGCCGGAAGCCCGCGAAGGCGCCCGAGATCAGCAGCAGGCCGTCGACGCGCATCCAGGCATAGCGCGAGAGGAAGTTGCGGATGTACTCGTAGGTCTGGAACCACTGCAGCAGGCGACCGCCCAGCGTGCGGCTGCACACCGGCGTGATGACGCCGGTGGCCGCCACCAGCGCGGGCTCGTCCGAGAAGGCGCGGCGCACCGCGGCGATGGCATGCGCGTCGAGCAGGGTGTCGCCGTCGACGGTGAGCACGGTCTCGGTGTCGATGCACAGCACCGCGGCGTTCAAGGCCACCGCTTTGCCGCCGTGCGGCAGCCGCAGCCAGTGCAGGTTGGGGTGCAGGGTGCTTGCGGCGCTGAGCTGCCCCGGCTCGGGTGATTCGAGCCCGTAGCGCGTGGTCAGCAGTTCGGCCGTGCCGTCGGTCGAGCCGTCGTCGGCGATCACGATGCGGTCGGGCGCATCGGTCTGGCCCAGCAGCGCGGCCAAGGTCACGGGCAGCACCGCGGCCTCGTCGTGCGCGGCGACGATCACGCCCAGCGTGGCGCGGTGCGGGGCCACGGCGGGATGCGGCAGGGGCGCCGAGGCCAGCGCGATGCCGCGCGGGCGCAGGATCGCGAGCGTCTGCCAGCCCACGAACAGCAGCAGCACGGTGTCGTAGAGCACGTAGGCCACGCCCACCGACCAGGCCTGCACGTTGCCCAGGCGGAAGGCCATGGCGAACAGCAGCCCCCACAGCAGCAGCACACCGCCATGGATGAGCCAGCTTCGCAGCGGCGTGGCGGGGGGCGAGAGTCGCGGTGACGCGGCGACGAAGGCGGAGCGGAGCAGGTCGTTCAAGACAGGGGCGCCAGGGCGATGGGAAGGTGTACGCCCGGAACGGGCCGGCGGTTTCGAATGTCCGAGGCCGAAGACCGGACAATCGCGCGCCTGACAGGCTGAGTCGCACTCCCGCCGAAAATTCCCGCATGCCCCCTCACCATCGCTACACACGCACCGCCATCGCGCTGCACTGGATCATCGCACTGCTGATGATCGTCAACATCGCGCTGATCCTCTCGGTCGACCGCTTTCCCGACGACTGGGTGCGCCCGGCCATCGACACCCACAAGTCGATCGGCATCACCGTGCTGGGGCTGGTGATCCTGCGCATCCTGTGGCGCGCCACCCACCGGCCGCCGGCCATGCCCGGCAGCTACGGCCGGCTCGAACGCATCGGCGCGCATGCGGCCCACGGCGCGCTGTACCTCGTGATGATCGCGCTGCCGCTGTCGGGCTGGATGCACGACTCGGCCTGGAAGGACGCGGCCACGCACCCGATGCAGCTGTTCGGTCTGTTCGAATGGCCGCGCATCGGCTGGATCATGGACATCGAGGCCGCCGCCAAGGAGAACCTCCACACCGTGCTGGGCGGCGTGCACACCTGGGCCGGTTATGTGCTTTACGTGCTGTTCGCGCTGCACCTGATCGGTGCGCTCAAGCACCAGTTCCTCGACGGCGAGGCCGAGCTGCAGAGGATGCTGCCATGAGCGCGGACCTGTCCGGACTCTCGGCCGCGACCGAGGAAGAAGCCCGCGCCGTCATCGCGCGCGTCGATGCGTTGTCGACCCACCACGACATCGAGCAGGCCGGCGTGCGCGTCCGCTGGCGCCGCTTCGGTCCCGCCGACGGCGGCGCCCATCCGCCGCTGGTGCTGCTGCATGGCGGCCACGGCAGCTGGATGCACTGGCTGCGCAATGCCGAGGCCCTGTCGGCCGAGCGCGCGCTGTGGCTGCCCGACATGCCGGGCTTCAACGATTCGGGCACGCCGCCCCCGCCGGCGCCCGACGAACATCCGCTCGCGCCCTCGCTCGCGGCGCTGGCCGGCTCGCTCGATGCATTGATCGGCGCCGGCACGCCGATCGACCTCGGCGGCTTCTCCTTCGGCGGCGTGGTGGCCTCGCAGTTCGCGCTGCACCGGCGCGCGGTGCGCCGCATGCTGCTGGTGGGCAGCGGCGGCCACGGCACGATGCGGCGCATGGCGGTCGAGATGATCAACTGGCGCCTCGCGCAGGACCGCGAGGCGGAGCGCGCCGCGCTGCTGCACAACCTCGGCGCGCTGATGCTGCACGACATGTCGCGCGCCGATCCGCTGGCCTTCGAGATCCACGACATCGCTTGCCATGGCACGCGCTTTCGCAGCAAGGAGGTGTCGCGCCGCGGCGGCCTGCAGGCGGCGCTGGCCGAGATTCCCGGGCCCAAGCTCTTTCTCTGGGGCGAGTTCGACGTGACCGCCGATTCGCGCGCGCTGGTCGCGCGGCTCGTGGCCGAGGGGCTGCAGCGCGAAGGCGCCGTGGTCGACGGCGCGGGGCACTGGGTGCAGTACGAGCGGGCCGAGGAATTCAACCGGCGCGTGGCCGACTTCCTCGATCGCTGAGCGGCGTCAGCCCAGCACCTCGGCCGCGTGCCGCTTCCAGAACGCCGCGTCGGGCACCGGCCCCGCGCCGGCCGCGGCGTTCTCGGCCATGTGGGCCGCGCGGCTGGTGCCGGGGATGGTGCAGGTCACGGCCGGATGGCTCAGCACGAACTTCAGCAGCACCTGGGCCCAGCTCGCGCAGCCGATCTCCGCGGCCCAGCCCGGCAGCGCGCGTTCGCGCAGCCGGCGCAGCAGTCCGCCACCGCCGAAGGGCATGTTGACGATCACCGCCACGCCGCGCTCGGCCGCCAGCGGCAGCAGCCGTTCGGCGGCGGCGCGCGCATCGAGCGAGTAGTTGATCTGCAGGAAGTCGAGCGGCTGCGCGCGCAGCACCGCCTCGACCTCGTCGTAGGCCGAGGCCGTGTAGTGCGTGATGCCCAGGTAGCGCACGCGGCCCTGCGTCTTCCATTCGCGCAAGGTCGCGAGCTGGGTGCGCCAGTCGACCAGGTTGTGGATCTGCATCAGGTCCACGCGCTCGGTGCGCAGCCGCGCGAAGGACTGCTCCATCTGCGCGATGCCGGCCTCGCGGCCCGAGGTCCAGACCTTGGTTGCGAGGAAGGGACGGCGCGCGCCGCGAGCCGCCGCCGTGGCGGCCAGCAGCTCGCCGGTGCTCTCCTCGGAGCGGCCGTACATCGGCGAGCTGTCGATCACCGTGCCGCCCGCGGCGAACAGCGCCTCGAGCACGCCCGCGAGGCGCTGGTACTCCTCGCTGCCGGGACGCTGGTCGAAACCGAGCCAGGTGCCGCAGCCGATCACGGGCAGCGCTTCCTGGGTGGAGGGGATGGGGCGGGTGTTCATGGTCGGCGCAGGCGTGGACCCGGCCGGCCGCTGCGCGAACGCGCTCAGCGCGGCGCTCGCGGGCAGGGCCGCGGCGAGCCGCAGGAACTGCGCGCGATGCATCGGCGCCGCGAGCGCGGGCCGAGAGGAGGGCGTCGGGCCGGGGGGCTTCATGGGAAGGGTGGAATCGACGATAGCACCGGCCCCTGCATCGCGCAGCGGCTCGAGGGGGCGGGCCGCGGGTTGGCGCCGATGCAACACCTTCGTCCGGTGGATTGCCCGCGGATGTTCCCGAATGTATCGTGCGCGTCCGCAGGTGGAGGGCCTGCCGTCCGGCCGTCGAGCGATCCGCCGCAGCCATCCCGCAAAACCATTCCAACAAGAGAGCCACGACCGTGACCCCGTTTCCCCGACCCATCGTCCGCCTGCTGCGCGGGTTCGTGCTGCTGCTGGCCGCGGCCCTGCTGGCCGCCTGCGTCGCGCCGCCGATCGCGCCCGAGCAGACCCTGACGGGCCATGAAGGCGCCGTGGTGATGAAGCTGATCACCAACAGCCCCGGCGAGAACGACCCGGCCGAAACGCTGTGGACCCTGCATCTCCAACGCGTGCTCGGGCCCGGCGAGAAGCAGACCGGCCAGGACATGGTGGTGCTGCAGCGCACGCGCCGTTCCACCTACACCACGGCCGTCTTCAGCGGCATGGTCGCGCCGGGCCGCTACATCATCAAGCACGCGGCGGGCGGCTCGGGCAACATGAGCTACACCTTCCCCATCGATGCGAAGTTCGGCAGCTTCGACGTGGTGCGCGACGAGGTTACGCTGCTCGGCACCTTGCTGATCCAGCCGCGCGGGGGCTCGCGCTTCGTCGTCGCCTACGTGCGGCCGGAGGAAGAACTGCAGAAGACCTTCGAGACCCTCTATCCAGCGCTGGCGGCGCAGACGCGCGATCGCCCGCAGCACGGTTTCATCTTCACGCCCGACCTGCATCGCCGCGCCGCGCTGGCGCCGCAGCTCAAGCGGCTCGCTTCCGCCTGGCATGGCCTGGCACAGACCGCCGACGGCGAGTTCATGGCCGGCGCCAAGCTCGGCAAGGTGCTGTGGCGCAAGAGCGGCGAGAGCCGCTGGCGCGAGATCGACGCGAAGACCTGGCGCGAGGTGCTGTCGGTGCGGCCGTACCGCGGCGGCCTGCTGGTGGCCGGCGAGGAAGGCCTGCTGCGCCTGTCGACCGACGAGGGCGATACCTGGAAGGACCTGCTGCCGCCCGACGACGGCCTGATCCAGGTGGCGCAGCCGATGCGCGACGGCAGTCTGGTGGTGGTCTCGCGCAGCGACAGCCTCTGGAGTGTCTACGCGTCGGCCGATCCGGGCGTCGGGTGGCGCAAGCTCGGCGAGTTCTCCGACAGCCGTTCGATCAACATGCCGTGGATGCGCAGCATGGCCTTCGGCACGCCCGACCGGGTGGGCGTGATGATGCCGAACGGCGACCTCCACGCCACTGACGGCCGCACGCTGACGCGCTCGAGCAATGGCCAGTCCACCCTCGACGTGAACGCGCTGCCCGACGGCACCCTGGTGTCGCAGACGGCGATCTTCACCAAGTCCACCATGCTGTCGCCGGACTGGGGGCAGACCTGGAGCGACCTCAACACCAGCCGCTTCGTCGTGACCATCGCCTTCAAGGACCGCCAGACGGCCTATGCGGTGGCGCCGATCGCACCCGGGCTGATGCCCGGTGCGATGGGGCTGATGACCACGCGCGACGGCGGCAAGAGCTGGACCCACACCGGCGGCTCGCCGAGCATCACGGGGCCGCAGGCCGTGCGCCAGATGATGGTGGACCGCTCCGACGGCTCCCTGATCGCCTTCCTGCCCGACAACCTGATCCTGCGTTCCGCGGACGAGGGCAAGAGCTGGAAGATCGTCAAGGACAACTGAAGCGCGGCGCGGTCCTCACTGCGCTTGCGAGACCTTGACCCCCGCGGCCCCGCCGACCGGCCGGTTCATGTACGCCAGCGTGCTGCCCACCAGCGCGCGCACGCCCACGCGCAGCGCCGATTCGTCGATCACGAACTCGGACGAATGGTTGGGCGCGCCGTTGCGGTCGGCGAAGGGCGAGGCATTGAGGTGCCAGAACACGATCGGGATGTTCTTGCCGAAGGAACCGAAGTCCTCCGAGCCCATGCTCGGCTGCGACTCGCGCGCCTTGCCGGGGCCGGCCGCGGTCTCGAGCGCCTGCGTCACGGCCTGCGTGGCGGCCGGATCGCTGACCAGCACCTCGTAGCCGGTATCGATCGTGACCTCGGCCGTCAGGCCGTGGCTCTCGGCGATCTTCTGCGCCTTGAGCCGGATGGCGTCGTGCGCGGTCTTCTGGTTCTTCTGCGACAGCGAGCGCACGGTGCCGGCGATCTCGGCCGTGTCGGGCAGGATGTTCACGCGGTTGCCGCTCTGCAGCAGGCCCACGGTCACCACGGTCGGGCCGTCGAGCGGATCGATCTGGTGGCTCACGATGTTCTGCAGCGCCAGCGCGATCTCGGCCGCGGCCAGCGTGGGGTCCTTCGCGGTCCAGGGCGAGGAGCCGTGGCCGCCCTTGCCTTTGAGCGCGATCTTGAACACGTCGCCGCTGGCCATCAGGCTGCCGCGCCGGTAGCTGATGGTGCCCGAGGGCGCGCGCGCACTGATGTGCTGGCCCATCACCACGTCGACCTTCGGGTTGTCGAGCACGCCGGCCTTGACCATCGCGGGCGCGCCGCTGGCCACCGGCCCCGGGCCCTGTTCCTCGGCGGGCTGGAACAGGAACACCACCGTGCCCGGCAGTTCGTCGCGCACCTTCGACAGCGCCTGCGCCGCGCCCAGCAGCATGGCCACGTGCGTGTCGTGACCGCAGGCGTGCGAGACCGGCACGTCGCTGTTGAGCCAGGGCGCCTTCACGGTCGAGCGGAACGGCAGCTCGTTGCGCTCGGCCACCGGCAGCGCGTCCATGTCGGCGCGCAGCGCCACCACCGGGCCCGGCTTGCCGCCGCGCAGCACCGCCTTGATGCCGGTCTTGGCGACGCCGGTCTGGACCTCGATGCCGGGCATCTTCGCGAGCGCCGCGGCGATGTAGGCGGCCGTCTGCACCTCCTGGTACGACAGCTCCGGATGCTGGTGCACATGGCGGCGCCATTCGATCACCTGCGCCTCGGAGGCATCCGCGAGCGCCAGCGCGCGTGCCGTCAGCGCATGGCCGGCATCGGGCGCCGGCGCGGTCTGGGCCGAGGCCGCGACGTGGAAGAGGCTGCCGGAGAGCATCAGCAGGGCGAAGCGGGAGCGGAGTTTCATGGGTGGCTGAAGAAGGAAAGGTGAAGGGGAGGTGTCCTGGCGGCCGACCATAGCGAAAGCCGGCGCATCGGAAAAGACTCGAAAAACTCCAGGGCGATCAAAATCCCTGATCACCCCCATCTCCTCGTCCTCCCGTGAACCTGCGCCATCTGAAGATCTTCGAAGCGATCGCCGAGGCCGGCAGCATCCGCGCCGCGGCGCGCGTGGCCGGCCTCACGCAGCCCGCCATGACCTACGCGATGCGCGAGCTCGAGCAGAGCGTGGGCGCGCAGCTGCTGGTGCGCAGCGCCCAGGGCGTATCGCTCACCGTGATCGGCGAGGCCCTGCTCCAGCGCGCGCGGCTGCTGGCCAACGAGGTGCGCCGCGCCGAGGACGAGATCGCGCAGCTGCGCGACGGTGCCGGCGGCCTGCTGCGCGTCGCCTTCAGCTCGTTCGCGGTCGAGCGGCTGCTGCCCGACGCGCTGCAGGACTTCCGCCGCAAGTGGCCGGGCGTCGCGCTCGAGCTGCAGGAGCTCAGCGGCGCCGACGTGAAGGGCCTCTGGAGCCGCGGCGATTTCGACTTCGCGATCCTCGGCGAACTCGAGCCCGATGCCGGCGACGGCGTGCACCGCGAGACGCTGCTCGAGTTCCCGCTCGCGGTGGTGGCCGGCGCGAAGCATCCGCTGGCGCGCGTGCGTTCGATGGCGAAGCTGCACGAGGCCATGTGGGTGGTGCCCTGGTACGGCGTCGAGCTGCTGCGCCGCCACTTCGCCGCGGCCGGCCTGCCGCCGCCGCGCGACATCGTGATCTGCCATTCGTGGCAGCTCGGCATCACGCTGGTGAAGAAATCCGGCGCGCTGACCCTGGCCGCGGCTTCGCTGTTCAAGCATGCCGTGGCGGCGCGCGGGCTGGTCGCGCTGCAGGTCGCGGACAGGCTGCCCCAGGTGCGGGTGTCGCTGCTGATGCGCGATCCCGCGGCGCTCACGCCGGCGGCGCGGGCGTTCTCGCAGTCGTTGAAGGCGGTGGCGGATGGGGTGTCGGCGGGGGGGCGGTAGCCGGCCGGCTCATTCCGCGCGAAGACACGCGGCGGTGCCTGTGCTCCAATCCCATTCCACCCTCGCCATCCCGCCGCATCCGCCATGGGCTTGCCGCTCCCGCTCGTCCGCCTGTCCTCGCTCGACCTCGTGCGCGGCTTCGTCGCGGTGGGGCGGCGCATGAGCATCTCGCTGGCGGCACAGGACCTGTGCGTGACGCAGTCGGCGGTCAGCAAGCAGGTGCATGCGCTCGAGGCGCAGCTCGGCGTGAAGCTGCTGGTGCGCGGCCATCGTTCGATCTCGTTCACGCCCGAGGGCGAGCGGCTGTTCCGCAGCGCCGATGCGGTGGTGCAGCAGCTGCAGGAGGTGATGGGCGAGATCGGCCGCACCGGCGCGCAGCGGCCGGTGACGCTGAGCGCCAGCATCGGCGTCACGGGGCTGTGGCTGTTGCCGCGGCTCAGCCGGGTGCAGGACATCCATCCGGGCGTGGACGTGCGCGTGTCGGCCAACAACCGCGTGGCCGACCTGCGCAATGAGGGCATCGACCTCGCGATCCGCTACACCACGCCCGCGCTGGCGCCGGCGGGCGCGGTGCGGCTGTTCGGCGAAACGGTGGCGCCGGTGGCGCATCCCTCGCTGGCGCTGCCGCCGCTGGCCTCGGCCGAGGCGATCGCGGCGCTGAACCTGCTCGAGTTCGACGATGCGCAGCGGCCCTGGCTGCAGTGGCACGACTGGCTGGCCGCGGCCGGCTGGGCCGACGCCAGGCCGCGCGGCATGCTGCGCTTCAACCAGTACGACCAGCTGATCCAGGCCGCGATGGCGGGGCAGGGCGTGGCGCTCGGGCGGCTCGAGCTGATCCAGCCGCTGCTCGACGACCGGCGGCTGGTGCGCGTGGAGGCCGCGTTGCCGGCCCAGCCCTCGGGCCATGCCTACTGGCTGATCCAGGCCGAGCCGCAGCCGCGCGAGGAGGTGCGGCACGTGGCCGAGTGGCTGGTGGCGGAAGCGAAGGGCTCCGCGCCGCGCTGAGCCCGTGGGTTCAGGCGCCGGCCTGCGCGCGGGCGAACGCCAGCGCATCGTCGAGCCGGTCGTTGCCCCAGAACATCTCGTCGCCGACGAAGAAGGTGGGCGCGCCGAAGATGCCTTTCTCCATCGCGGTCTCGGTCTGGCGGCGCAGGCGCAGCTTGTTGGCGTCCGACAGCGCCTCGTCGATCACGCGATGCGCGTGCAGGTCCATGTCGGCGAGCAGCCGGGCCATGGTCTCGGGCGCGTCGATGTCGCGGTCCTCGGCGAAGTTCAGCCGCATCGTGCGGCGGCAGAACTCGCCGATCCACGGCTGGCCGGCGCCGGCCAGCGCAATGCGCAGCGGCAGCACGGCGGCACGCGGGAAGTTGCCGGGCCGCTGCCAGGGCAGGCCGTACTTGCGGCACTGGCGCACCATGTCCTTCCAGACGTAGTCGCCCTTTTCCTTCTGCAGCACGAAGGGCGAGGTCTCCCAGCCCAGGGCGCGGAACACCGGCCCGAGCAGGAAGGGTTGCCAGCGCAGCGCGACGCCGTGCGCGGCGGCGGCCTGCTCGATGCGCATCGCGCTGAGGTAGCTGTAGTTGCTGCCGAAGTCGAACCAGAAGTCGAGCGTGGGTGCGTTCATGGCCATGGCCTTTCTCACTCGAACACCACCAGGCAGCGCGCCTCGATGCTCTCGCGCAGCGGGGCATCGGCCGGCGCCAGCGGATGGTCGAAGGCCGCGTGCGGCGTGAAGCGCGCGACGCCGCCGAGCTGCGCGTCGTACTGCTTGAACACCAGCGCCTCGTGCCGGTCCATGCGCGAGAAGTACGACCAGCGGTGGGTGGGGGCATGGGTGGCGAGGTAGATCTCGCCGGTGCGCTTCGGATAGCGCACCTCGGCATTCACCAGGTCGCGCGCCATCACCGTGCGCGCATCGCAGACGGCCAGCGGGGTGTCGAGCACCGGCCCGGCGATCGAGCGCCAGATGTTGACGATGCAGTAGCGCCGCACGGCGGCGGCCTCGGCCGCGCTCGCGAGCACCAGCGCCAGCCGGCGCCGGCCCGATTCCTCGGTGTAGTCGTTGTGAATGCGGCCGTTGGCGGCGGCCTTGCCGTCGGTCTTGCCGCGGCCGAAGTTCAGCGCGGCGCGCTCGGGCTCGCGCTGTCGCACCAGGTGATCGAACACGTGGGCGCGCGCGCCGCCGGTGACCGCGAGCGCGAGCGCGGCCAGCTCGGGGTAGTAGACGGCCTGGACCTCGGCATCGTCGAGGAAGTCGGCGACCGCGGTCGGCGCCTCGCGCAGCTCGAAGCCCTCGCGCTCGATGTGGGTCGCCCGGCCGCGGGCATCGGCGATCGGCATCGCGATCCGCTCGTACTCGCCGCTTTCCCAGGGCAGGCCGGGCGGCGGCGTGAAGGCGTAGCTGTAGGGCCGCAGCGCGGTCGGCCGCAGGTAGTTGAGGCCGGCCTCGATGTCGCCGCTGGCGGACAGCGGCGCGGCGGCGATGGCCGAGCCGGCGGGTGGGGAATGGGAAAGGGTGGCGTGCATTCCTGGGGCTCCTGGGACATGGCCCGCTGGCGACCGCGGCGGCCCATCCGCCGCGGCCACGAGGACCATTCTTCGTGAAGCCATTGGAGCGGCTTCGGCGCGGGGCTTCAAACGAGATCTTGGCGCCATCGCATGAGCCATTGGAATGGGAGAAGGGGCCCTGCAAAGAAATTTGCCGCCCCGATTGCGAACCCCTGAAATACTGGATAAAAATACAGTTAACAGTTTCATCATGGGCCTTCCTTCCCTCGCCTCCCTCTCTCCCGCCGCCGGCCGCGGCGTCTGGCATGCCGACGAGCTCGGCAGCGCCGACGCGCAGGTCATCGGCACCGGCCATGCCGCGCTCGACGCGCAGCTGCCGGGGGGAGGCTGGCCGGTCGGTGCCATGAGCGAGTTGCTGCAGGCCGCGCCCGAGGACCATGTCTGGCGGCTGCTGCTGCCCGCGCTGGTGCAGTCGGTGGCGGCGCGCGGCGGCCCCGTGGTGCTGATCGGTCCGCC
>NZ_JBZAYE010000929.1:0-2195 GCF_058244205.1 Variovorax sp. 20P10.2.4 | reverse complement strand
GAGATCGAGCTGCGCGCCGGGCGCGACCTGGTGCTGGCCGACAAGGTCTCGGCCATCTACACGGCCGGGCGCCGCGACACCACCACCTACGACGACTTCAGCGCGCCGGCCGATGCGGCCTACGGCATCGACGGCGGCAGCATGCGGCTGGTGGCGCAGGGCTCGGTGCATGCCAAGCCCACCGACCAGAGCTTCGTCGAATGGCTGCGGCGCCAGGGCCAGGGCAACTGGCGCACCGGCCTGTTCTCCGACTGGTCCGACGAATGGGGCACGCGCTTCACCGGCATGCAGCCGAGCTGGTGGATCGACCCGGGCCAGTTCCAGGGCCTGGGCGCGCTCGGCGGCGGCAACCTGGCGCTGGAGGCCGGCGGCGACCTCGACAACGTGGTGGCGGTGCTGCCGACCAACGCCCGCCTGCGCGGCGCGCTGGCACCGGGCCAGGCGGCCACGCTCGAGATGCGCAACGGCGGCCTGTTCGACATCAAGGCGGGCGGCACGATCCGCGCCGGCCACTACTACGTCGGCCGCGGCGCCGGCAGCATCACGGCCGGCGAGATGGCGGTCGGCCGCACCGTCACCGCCACCGACGCCAACGGCGTCCACACCTGGGACATCGCGCCGATCCTCGCGCTCGGCGACGCCACGCTCGACGTGCGCACCCAGGGCAACCTGCGGCTGGAGACCGTGGTCGATCCGCTGCTGCTGCAGGCACCGCTGGTGTTCGATCCCTGCTGCGGCCCGGTCGATCCGGGCGCCTACATGAGCGGCCACACCAACCGCACGGCGCTGCGGCTGGTCTCGCTCGGCGGCGACCTCACGCTGGTCGACACCACCTATGCCGAGAGCCGCCAGATTCCCTACATGCCGATCTTCCGCGACCCCGACGGCTCGCCCTATGCCGAGAGCGCGATCGGCCAGGGCGGCAACCGCTATCCGGCCGCGACGCAGATCGTGGCCATGAGCGGCTCGGTGATCGTGCAGGGGCCGGTCTACACCATGACCGCGCCGATGGCCGTGACGCCGGAGCTCGGCTACATCGCGGCGCGCGCACCGGGCGCGCCGGCACCGCAGGCCGACTTCCAGCTGCTGGCGGCGCAGGACCTGGTGTTCCGCTCCGAGGGCACCGGCTCGCTGGTCAGCGTGCCGCGCATCGTGCTCTCGCGCGCGGCGCCCGAACTCATCCCCTCGCCCCTGATGCCGCGCGGCCGCGAGGAGGAGTCGGGCTCGGGCATCGGCCTGGACGGCGTGCTGCAGAACACCTTCGGCTCGTCCTATTCGCGCCAGCTCGGGCTCAACAATCCCGAGAAGATGCCGCTCGACGGCGACCACTCGCCGAGCCGCATCTATGCGCTCGGCGGCTCCATCCTCGGCGCCACCGTGGCGACCAACGAGGAGAGCTGGATCCGCGCCGGCCACGACATCCGCCAGTTCTCGTACAACCTGCGCAACCTGCATGGCAGCGACGTTTCGATCGTGTCGGCCGGCAACGACGTCATCGGCAGCGCGACCGACGTGGTCGGCAGCAGCCCCGGCATCGTGATCGAGGGGCCCGGCGCGCTGCTGGTGAGCGCGGGGCGCGACATCTTCGCGCCCGGTGCGCGCGACGGCAACACCTTCCCGCTGACCATCCAGTCGGTCGGGAACCAGAGCTATGCCTTCAACGCGAGCGAGCCGCGCACGCAGACCCTCGTCAAGGGACTGCCCGAGCGCGGCGCCTCGATCACGCTGATGGCCGGCCTGCAGGGCAAGGAGCCCGACTACGCCGCCTTCGCGCAGGCCTACCTCGACCCCGCGCGCGCGGCCAGCATGCCGGCCTACCTGACGCAGACGCTCGACGGGCGCACGCTGCCGCTGTACCTCACCGACGACGTGCGCGTGCTCGACGGCGGCGGCAAGAAGTTCGAGCGCCGCGGCCTGGTCTCGTTCGTGCAGGAAGCCGTGGGCGAGACGCTGGCCCCGCTCGATGCCTGGGCCCGCTTCCAGACCCTGCCCGCGCCCGCGCGCGAACGCTTCCTGCGCGAGGTCTACATGCAGGAGCTGCGCAATGCCGGGCGCGACCAGCTGCTGCCCGGCGTCGACGACCTGCCGCTCAATGGCGGCTACAACCGCGGCTACGGCGCCATCGCCACGCTGTTCCCCGGCAGCGGCTGGAAGGGCGACGTGCAGATGGCCGACGGCAGCGTGCGCACCTTGCA
>NZ_JBZAYE010000928.1:0-2196 GCF_058244205.1 Variovorax sp. 20P10.2.4 | reverse complement strand
GATACAGGTCGGGCGCGGGAATGCGCGTGTCGCGGCCGTCGAGCACGGTGTCCACGCGCATCGCCGCGTCGGCGCCATCGAGCCGCACGAGCCGCAGGCCCGCCTGCAACTCGCGCACGCGCTCGGCATCGGGGCCGTCGTCCTCCACGAGGATGCGGCCGATCAGCCAGACGTCGTCGCCCGCCGCGCGGATCGTGTGGGTGATGCCCGCGGGCACGGTGCCGCGCCAGCCCGGTCCATGGACCAGCGTGCGCTGCGCCCGGTTGCCGGTGGTGCGCCGCCCCACGTAGGCGAAGGGGTTGGTCCAGGCATCGAGCAGCCCGAGGGTCCAGTAGCGCTCGCCCATGTCGGGCGACTCGATGACCACCGGCCCTTCGCAGAGGTCGAGCCAGGCGTTGCTGTAGACGGTGTCGTTGTTCGGGCTCACCACCTCACGGTCCTCCGGCCCGAGGCGGCGGTGCGTGTGGGTGAACTGGTTGACCCAGCGCATCCGGGTGCCGGGATCCGTCGCGGCGAAGCCCAGCCGCGGATGGCGGCGCGCGGTGGTCGCGGCGCGCATGCGCATCATCTCGAACAGCGGCAGCGTCTGGACGACCGCGGCTTCGCCGTCGTGCGTGAACATGTCCATGGCGTTTTCCTCTTTCATCCGGCGTTCAGGCCACGGCGCCGTCGCGGCGCAGTTGGGCGATTTCCTGCGCGCCGAAGCCCAACGCGCCCAGCACCTCATCGGTGTCCTCGCCACAGGCGGACGCGGCGCGCGGCCGGGCGCGCGGCGCCTCCCCCAGGCTGTAAGGCAAGGCAAGCGAGGGGTAGCGGCTGCCGTCGGCCGCGACCGCGTCGACCAGCATGCCGCTGGCCTGCACGTCCTCGCTGTCGAGCACCTGCCGGTAGCTGCGCACCGCGCCGACGACGATCTGGTTGCGGCTCAGCAGCGCCACGCACTCCTCGCTGGTGAAGGCAGACAGGCATTCGCGCAGCACCGCGCGCAGTTCGGTGCGATGCCGCACGCGCAGTGCATTGCTGCGAAAGCGCGGATCGTCCGCGAGCGCCTCGCGCCCCACCACCCGGCAGAAGCGCGCCCAGTGCTCGTCCGCATAGGCCGACAGCACGATGTGCCCGTCGCGCGTGGGCACCACCTCCGCGGCCGGCGCGTTGTTCGGCTGGCCGTCGCCGATGCGCGTCGGCTCGGGCGCGCCGCCCAGGTAGTCGCACCAGGTGGTGGCCTGCAGGTGCAGCGCCACCTCGAGCAGCGAGGTGCGCAGCGTCTCGCCCCTGCCGGTGCGCGTGCGGCCATAGAGCGCCGCCAGCACCGCCTGCGCGCCCAGGTGCCCCGCGGCCGCGTCGATGACCGGCACGCCCACCTTCTGCGGCAGCCGGTCCGGCTCGCCCGTCACCGACATCAGGCCGCTCTCGGCCTGCGCGGCCACGTCGTAGCCGGGACGCGCGCTCGAGGGCCCGCGGTTCCCAAAGCCCGAGATCGAGAGGTAGATCAGCTTCGGGAAGCGCTCGCGCACCGGCTCCGGCCCGAAGCCCAGGGCCTCCACCGCGCCCGGGCGCAGGTTCTGGATCAGCACGTCGCTGCCCTCGATCAGCCGCCATGCGACCGCACGCCCGGCCTCGCTCTTGAGATCGAGCGCGATCGAGCGCTTGCCGCGGCTGTAGGCCCGGATCATCGACTCGCCGTAGCGCCCGATGTGGCGCGCTTGGTCGCCCGCGATCGGCTCGATCTTCACCACCTCGGCGCCCAGCTCGGCCAGCACCATCGCCGCGCCCGGGCCGGCGATGTACTGCCCCATGTCGATCACGCGCACGCCCGCCAGCGGTGCCGCGGGGCCGGATGTCTCTGTCGTTGTCTCGGTGTTCATCGGCCCGGACCTTATCCCCTTCCCCTATTCTTGAAAATTCGATAATCGTGAGGGAGCGATCACGATCAGCTATCGCCTCCGACACCGAACCGCCCATGGACGCCAAGACCCACCATCTCGTGCGCAAGCTGCGCCTGCGGCACCTCGAGCTGCTCGCCGCGCTCTCCGAGACCGCCACCATGCGCGGCGCGGCGGCGCGGCTGCACCTGAGCCAGCCCGCGATCAGCAAGATGCTCGGCGAGATCGAGGGCTGCTTCGGCGCGCGGCTGTTCGAGCGCAGCCACCAGGGCATTCACGCCAACGCGCTGGGCGCGAGCGCCGTGTTTCGCGC
>NZ_JBZAYE010000927.1:0-2197 GCF_058244205.1 Variovorax sp. 20P10.2.4 | reverse complement strand
TCGAGATCGGCGACGCGCCGCGCGAGGGCGCGGTCTACGACAGCAACCGCTACACCGTCACCGCCCTGCTCGAGCGGCTGGGCTGCGAGGTCATCGACCTCGGCCTGGTGCGCGACGATCCCGCCTCGCTGGCGGCCGCCGTGCAGCGCGCGGCGCGCGAGGCCGATGCCATCGTCACCAGCGGCGGCGTCAGCGCCGGCGCGGCCGACCACACGCGCGACGTGATGCAGCAGCTCGGCGACATCGCCTTCTGGCGCGTCGCGATGCGCCCGGGCCGGCCGATGGCCGTGGGCCTGATCCCGCGCGAGCCCCAGGGTTCGGAATCCGCCGTGCTGTTCGGCCTGCCCGGCAACCCGGTCGCCGTGATGGTCACCTTCCTCGCCTTCGTGCGGCCCGCGCTGCTGCGCATGATGGGCTGCCATGCCGCGGCCGCCGCGCACCCGCCGCTGCTGCGCGCGCGCAGCGTCGGGCCGATCCGCAAGAAGCCGGGCCGCACCGAGTACCAGCGCGGCTTCGTGCAATCGGTGCCCGGTGCGCGGCCCGAGGTGCGGGTGGCGGGCAACCAGGGCTCGGGCGTGCTCAGTTCGATGGTCGAGGCCAACGGCCTCGTGGTGCTGCACCACGACCAGGGCCCGGTGGCCGCGGGCGACGAAGTCGACGTGATGATGTTCGACGGGATCGTCTAGGGCCTTTTCACTCGGCCGTGATGTTCGCGGCCTTGATGATCTGGGCCCACTTGCGCGTCTCGCTGCCGATGAACGCGCTGAACTCGGCGGCGCTGCCGCCACGCAGTTGCAGTCCCGCGGCCTCGGCCTTGCGGCGCACGTCCGCGTCGGCCACGGCCGCGTTGATCTCGGCATTGAGCCGCTCGACCACCGCCGCCGGCGTGCCCGCGGGCGCCAGCATGCCGTACCAGCCGTAGCCCACGACCGATGGCAGGCCCTGCTCGCGCAGGGTGGGCGCATCGGGGTACAGCGGCGAACGCTCCTCGTTGGCCACGCCCAGCACCCGCAGCTTGCCGGCCTGGATATGCGGCACCGCGGTCGAGATGGCGGTCAGCGTGGCGTCGATGCGCCCGGCCAGCAGCTCGGTGTAGGCCGGTGCGTCGCCGCGGTACTGCACCACCACGCCCTTGGCGCCCGCGGCGCGCAGCAGCAGCTCGGCCGTCAGGTGCGGCGCGGAGCCCGCGCCCGGCGAGCCGAAGGTGGCGCCCCCGGGCTGCGCCTTCGCATGCTTCACGAACTCGGCCAGCGTCTTGTAAGGCGCCTGCGCATTGACCACCAAGAACAGCGGCGCGATCGCGGTGCTGGCGATGGCGGCGAAGCTCTTGTGCACGTCGTACGGCAGGTCCTTGTAGAGCGCCTCGCCGATGGCGATCGGCGCGGCGGCATGCAGCAGCGTGTAGCCATCGGGCGGCGCCTTGGCCACGAAGTCGTTGGCGATGCGCGTGCCCGCGCCCGCCTTGTTCTCGACCACGATGCCCTGGCCCAGCCGGCGCCCGAGGAAGTCGCCGAGCACGCGCGTGAGGATGTCGTTGGAGCCACCCGCGCCGTAGGGCGAGATCATGCGGATCGGCCGCGCGGGCCAGGCCTGCGCAAAAGCCGGCGCGCTCCAGGGCAGCGCCAGGCCGGCGGCCGCGGCGAGAAGGTGGCGGCGGTTCAGGGTCGTCATGCGTGTCGTCTCCATTTTTCTAAGTGTGTTCGTTCGCCGTGTCTCAGGCCTGCCGGATCGGCGGATAGTCGAAGCGCAGCGCCAGATGGTCGGCATGCGGCTGGTAGAGCCGCAGCACGACATAGAAACGCGCGTCGCGCGGCGCCGGCAGCCAGTTCGCGCCCGGCCCGGGATCGTCGGCCTGGAGCCGGATCACGAGGCTGCCGTCGGCCTCGTGGCGCAGGCCTGGCGTGCGGTCGCCGATCGAGTAGCGCGCGATCGGGTTGGCCACGAACAGGCAGTCGCTGCGCCGGTACATCGTGAGCGACCAGAAGGCGCCCACCTTCGGGGCCCGGCCCGGTGCGAAGCGCAGCTCGTAGCGCCGCGATCCATCGAGCGGTTCGCCCCGCGCATCGACCTCCGCCGTCGGGTACATCGCCTCGTCGATGCCGAGCGCGCCGATGAAGTTGCGCGCGATGCGGGAGCGCGTCAGCAGGTCCTCGCCCCAGTGCGTGCGCACCATGACCGGGATGGCCCAGCCGCCGCC
>NZ_JBZAYE010000926.1:0-2200 GCF_058244205.1 Variovorax sp. 20P10.2.4 | reverse complement strand
GTGCAAAAGAAACGTCCCCCCCCCTCGGCCCCCGCGCCGGCCGTTGCGCGGGCGCCGCTGCCGGCGGGGCGCGCGCTCGATCTGTACGTCTGAGCGGTTTTCCCCCCTTTTTTCCGGCCCTTCCCGCAGCCCTCGCGATCGAATAATCGACCGCACTAGGACGGCGATGGCCGCCGTCCGTGCCCCCAAGGAAATCCACCGTGTCCGCCAAAGCCGCCGACTCCGCCACGGCCACCGCCGCGCCGCCGCCCAAGGGCCGGATGAAGCTCGTCCTGGGCATCGTCGTCGCCGTGCTGCTGGCCGGCGGCGCGGCCGCGGGCGGTACCTGGTTCTTTCTCAACAAGAACGGCGCCGCGGCACCGGCCGCCGCCGCCGAGTCGGAACCCGAGCCCGATGCCAAGCATGCGGACGCCACCTACCTGGCGCTCGAGAACCTGATCGTGAACCTGGCCGACCCGGGCGGCGAGCGCGTCGCGCAGATCGGCATGACGCTCGACGTGCGGGACGAGAAGACCGCCGCGCGCCTGAAGACGCTGATGCCCGTGGTGCGCAGCCGGATGCTGATGCTGGTGTCGCAGCGCACCTCCGAGGAACTGCTCAAGCGCGACGGCAAGGAGAAGCTGGCCGAGGACGTGATGATCGAGGTGACGCGCGTGCTCAACCCCGACGCGGCGCGCGCCGTCGACGACGAGGCGCCGCGTGCGCGCAAGCCGCGCGCGAACGGCCCGGTGCGCGGCGTGCTGTTCTCCAGCTTCATCGTGCAGTGAGCCCGAAGCGCCCATGAGCAGCAGCGAACAGGACACCGAGGCCGCGCCCGAGGAGGCGCCCGCCGACACCGCCGAGCGCATGGCCGACGCGGCCGCGCGCGACTACGACATCACGGCCGGCGAGGAGCGGCTGGTGCGCCGCCCCATGCCCACGCTCGACGTGGTGCACGACCGTTTCGCGCGCAACCTGCGTCAGGGCCTGTTCCAGCTCGTGAGCCGCAGCGCCGACATCGCGATCGAGCCGGTGCAGCTGCTGCGCTTCTCCGATTTCCTCGGCGCCTTGCCGCTGCCGTCCAACTTCAACATCGTGGCGATGCCGCCGCTGCGCGGCCGCGCGCTGGTGGTCTGCGAGGCCACGCTGATCTCGGCGCTGGTCGATGCGCTGTACGGCGGCTCGGGCACGGTGCATGCGCCGATCGAGGGCCGCGACTTCTCGCCGACCGAGCAGCGCGTGATCCAGCGCGCGCTCGGCGCGATCTGCCATGCCTACAACAGCGCCTGGCAGGACGTGTACCCGCTCAAGCTGGTGCCCGATCGCTCCGAGACCCACGTGCAGTTCGTCGACGTGGCCGCGCCCGGCGACACGGTGCTGGTCAACCTGATCAAGGTCAGCGTGGCGGGCGTCACGGGCCACATCCACGTCTGCCTGCCGTACGCCTCGCTGGAGCCGATCCGCTCGGTGCTCTACGGCGCGCAGCAGGCGCGCGAGATGGCCGAGGACCGGCGCTGGGTGACCATGCTCACGCGCGAGATCCAGGCCGCCGAGGTCACGCTGGTGGCCGAGCTGGCGCATCCCGAGGTCACGGTGGCGCAGCTCATGAGCATGAAGCCCGGCGACTTCATCCAGTTCGACCGCCTGCCGCAACTGGTGGCCTCGGTCGAGGGCGCCCCCGTCTTCATCTGCCACTACGGCACCCACAACGCGCGCTACGCCTTGCGCATCGACGAATGCCTGCGCGGCGACGACCCGCACTGGCTTGGAGGTTCACATGTCCACTGATCAAGCCACCCCAGACAACGCGGCCGGCGGCTGGGCCGAGGCGCTCGAGGAAGTGCCCGCGGGCGCCGCCGCTTCGGGCGCGGCACCGCTGCAGGACATCCAGCGCGTGCTCGACATCCCGGTGCAGCTCTCGGTGGAGCTGGGCCGCAAGAAGGTACCGATCAAGCAGATCCTGCAGCTGGGCCAGGGGTCGATCGTGGAGCTCGACACGCTCGCGAGCGAACCGATGGACGTGCTGGTCAACGGCTACCTCGTCGCCCAGGGCGAGGTGGTGGTGGTCAACAACAAGTTCGGCATCCGGCTGACCGACGTGGTCGCGCCGGCCGAGCGGCTGCGCCGGCTCAACCGGGTCTGAGGCGGCTTTTCCTCCGTTTGCCTTCATGACGCAGAGCCTGCTCACCATCGTCGTCTTCATCGGCCTGATCTGCGCCGT
>NZ_JBZAYE010000925.1:0-2211 GCF_058244205.1 Variovorax sp. 20P10.2.4 | reverse complement strand
CGCGAGATCCGCCTGTTCAGCGAGGCCGCGGCATCGGCGCTGCTCGGTCCGGCCGTCCCGAGCGAAGCCAGGGCCCGCCGCCTGCGCGTGGAGACCGACAAGCTCGAGGCCTTCTGCCTGGTGGTGCGCCAGGCCTCGGCCGCGACCGACCATGAGGCATTCATGCGCATCAGCCGCGCCGCGGGCAAGGCGCTGCAGGTGCGCTTCGGCGGCGGATCGGTCTCGTCGGCCTCCACCTGGCTGGCCGGCCCCAAGGGCCAGGAAGCGCTGCAACACGTGCTGGCCGGCGAAGCCGAACTGGCCGGGCGGCTCACGCTGCGCGAGATCGCCGAGACCGTCGCGCTGGCGCAGCAGACCGAGCGCCTGCGCCTGGAAGCCGAGCACCCGGGCACGCTGCACTGAGCCTCGCGGCGTTCAGCGCGTCGGCTCCGACGCCGAAGACAGCCGCCGTATCTGCGCCTTCGCGATCGCACGCCGCGCGAGCGAGCGCGAATTGCCCATGAACCATTCGTAGGTCGCGATGGCGGCCAGGGTCTCGCCGCGTTCCTCGAGCTCGATGGCTTCCGCCATGCAGCGCGCGAACAGCAGGATGGCATCGCGCTCGCGCGCCGGCGCGGCCAGCGAGCGGAGCCGGAGCTCGGGCTGCACGAGGTGGATCTGCCGCTGCACCTCCATCACCTCGATCAGCGCGCGGCCTATTCTTTCGATGTTGTCGGACAGGGGTTGGAGCCGGGTCTTGTGGGCGTCGTCCGCCGCCTGGTCCAGCAGGTGCGAAGCCACTCGCAGCAATTGATGAAGGCGCTTGAGCGTCATCTGCCGACCATAGTTTTTCCGCGCCCGCCGCACATCCCCTCATGCGAGGGGCCAACGCGCCGCCAGCCCCCTCGATGGTGTAAAAACGCGGCCGCGCAGCCAGCACCGGCCCCGCGCAGGGAGAGGCACAAGATGAAGATTCTTGTCGTGGACGACCACGCACTGTTCCGTGCGGGTCTGCGCCTGCTGCTCGCCGGCATGGAAAGCCGCGCGGCCGTCTACGAGGCCGCCACCCTCGGCGAGGCGACCGCGCTCGCCGCCGAGCATCCCGATCTCTCCGTCTGCCTGCTCGACCTCACGCTCGCGCGCGAACGCGGCCTCGATGCGCTCACGGCCTTCAAGGCGGCCGCGCCTGATGTCGCCGTGGTGATCGTCTCGGCCACCAGCGATCTCGCGACCGTGCATGCCTGCATCGATGCCGGCGCCATGAGCTTCGTGCCCAAGAGCATGCCGCCCGCGACCCTGACGCAAGCGCTGCAACGGGTGCTGGCGGGCCAGATCCATCTGCCCGAGGAAGTGCTGAGCACCGTCGCGGTGGCACCCCGGCGCCCGGCGCTGAGCCCGCGCGAGCTCGACGTGCTGCGCGGCCTGGCCCGGGCCCTGCCGACCAAGACGATCGCGCGCGAACTGCGGCTGTCCGAATACACCGTCAAGGAATACATACGCGGGCTGTTCGAGGCGCTCGACGTCCACAACCGGACCGAGGCCGTGATCACCGCGGGGCGGCTCGGCCTGCTGGACCTGCCGCGTCCTTCGTAGCCCGCGGGCCCCGTGCGAGCGATACCCGCCCCTGCCGCCGCGGCCTCGTTCGAACACGAGCTGCGGCGGGAGTTCGTCGAACTGCATGCGCGCGTGACCTTGCGCATACCGCTGGCGCAGGCCCTGCTGGTCGGCGGCTCGGCCTTCGTGCTGCTGCCGCAGGTGCCGCTCGCCGAGTTCGCGCTGTGGGCCGTCGCGGTGCTGTGCATGGAGGGTGCGCGCGCCGCCCATGCCTGGCATGTGCTGCGGCGGCTCTCGCGCCTCGACCTGCGCCAGGCCCTGCGCCAGCAGGTCGCCCTGGCCTTCCTGGCCGGTGCCGAGGCCGGCGTGATGCTGCCGCT
Organism: Variovorax sp. 20P10.2.4; assembly: GCF_058244205.1. Taxonomy (NCBI): domain Bacteria; kingdom Pseudomonadati; phylum Pseudomonadota; class Betaproteobacteria; order Burkholderiales; family Comamonadaceae; genus Variovorax; species Variovorax sp. 20P10.2.4. Next base: position 298 of record NZ_JBZAYE010000925.1, on the reverse strand, counting down.
GTTCAACCCCGACCTCAGCGCGCTGAACCAGACCTTCCTGACCTTCATCCTGGTCGCGCTGCCGGCCATCGGCGTCGCGGTCTCGATCTCCTCGCGCCTCGTTGCCGGCACCTATGCCGCCGCGATCCTCGTGCCCACCTCCACCGCCTGGGTGGTACTGCATCCGGAGCACCTGCTGGCTTCCGCGGTCATGACCATCGCCTACATGCTGGCGCTGCTGTTCGCCGCCAACGAGAACGAGAAATTGCTCACGCGCTCGGTGGCGATCCGGCGCGAGCGCGACGAGATGGTGCGCCAC
>NZ_JBZAYE010000924.1:0-2220 GCF_058244205.1 Variovorax sp. 20P10.2.4 | reverse complement strand
TAGACCGCCGCGCCCACGCTGCCGAGGATGGCGATGCCCAGCGCGCCGCCGAATTCGGAACTGGTTTCCGAAATCGCCGAGGCCACGCCCGCGCGCTCGGCCGGCGCGCTGCCCACCACCAGGTCGGTCGACAGCGTGAACACCACCGCCAGCCCGAGCGAGGACACGACCATGCTGCCCACCAGCAACGCCAGGCCGCCCTGCACCGGCAGCGCGACCAGCAGCGCGAAGCCCAGTGCCGCGACCACGAGTCCGCCCGTCATCGCATGCGCCGGCCGCACGCGCCGCGTGAGCGCGGGCGCCGCCATCGATCCGACGATGAAGGCGCCCGCGCTGGGCACGCTCCACAGGCCGGCCTGCAGCGGCGACAGCCCGAGCACCATCTGCAGGTACTGGGCCTCGTAGAGGAACAGCCCGAACATCACGAAGCACGACAGCATGTAGGCGCCCAGCGCCACGCTGAAGGCCGGCGCGCGGAACAGCCGCAGGTCAATCATCGGATCGGCCAGCCGGCGCTGGCGCCGCACGAACAGCCAGCCGATGGCCAGCCCCACCGCGATGGCGGCGAGCGACAGCGCGCTCGCGCCGTGCTCGGCCGTCTGCTTCACGCCGTAGATGGCGGGCAGCACCGCGCCCAGCGACAGCGCCACGCTCGCGAGGTCGAGCCGCGCGGCCTCGGGGTCGCGGTACTCGGGCAGCAGCACGGGGCCGAGCACCAGCAGCAGCACCATCACCGGCACGCCGACCAGGAACACCGAGCCCCACCAGAAGTATTCGAGCAGCACGCCGCCGACCACCGGGCCGATGACCGCGCCCGCCGAGAAGCTCGAGATCCAGACCCCGATGGCCAGCGTGCGCTGACCGGGATCGAGGAACATGTTGCGGATCAGCGAGAGCGTGGACGGCGCCAGCGTCGCGCCGGCTACGCCGAGCAGCGCGCGGGTGGCGATCAGCATGTTGGCGCTGTTCGAGAAGGCCGCCAGCACCGAGGCCAGGCCGAAGGCCACGGCGCCGATCAGCAGCAGCCGGCGCCGCCCGATGCGGTCGCCCAGCGTGCCCATGGTGACCAGCAGGCCCGCGACCAGGAAGCCGTAGATGTCGACGATCCACAGCAGCTGCGCCGCCGTGGGCTTGAGTGCCTCGCTGATCGCGGGGATCGCGAGGTTCAGCACCGTGAGGTCCATCGAATAGAGCATGCACGGCAGCGCGATGACGGCCAGGCCGGTCCATTCGCGCACCGTGGCGCGCGGCGGCGCGGCGCCGCTCATCGAGGGCCCTCGGGGCCGGGGCCGAACGAGAGGATCGGCCGCAGCTCGATGCTGCCGTTGCGCGCGGACGGGATGCCGGCCGCGATCCGCAGCGCCTCCTCCTCGCTGCCGGCCTCGACAAGGTAGAAGCCGCCGAGCTGTTCGCTGGTCTCGGCGAAGGGGCCGTCGGTCACGGACAGCCGGCCGCGGCGCATGCGCACGGTGGTGGCGGTCTCGGCCGGCTGCAGGGCCTCGGCCTCGACCAGCTGGCCGCGCGCGCGCAATTGCGCGTCGTAGTCGATGTGTTCCTGGATGTAGTGCGCCATGTCGAGCGGCGGAGCCTCGGTTTCGTAGATCAGGCAAAGGTACTTCATGCGGCATTCCCCTCGGCGGCGTCCATGCTCTGGATCGGACGGACTTCGATGCTGCCGTGGCGCGCCATCGGGATGTGGCCCGCGAGCTGGATCGCGACGTTGAGGTCGCGCGCCTCGATCAGGATGAAGCCGCAGAGCTGCTCGCGCACCTCCGCGAACGGCCCGTCGACGTGCGAGGCCTTGCCGTCGCGCACGCGCACGACCTTGGCGGACCTGGCGCTCGCCAGCACGTCGGCGGCGATGAAGTGGCCGTTCTTCTCGAGCTCGCGGTCGTAGGCCATCGAGTCTTCGTCGAGCGCGCGCCGCTCGTCGGGCGACAGGGTGGCGAACAGGGCCGGGTCGCAGTGGACGAGGCAGAGGTATTTCATGCGGAATCTCCTTTCGGATGGAATGAGGACACCACTGGTCGATCGGCGAGGCGCCGGATCGACATGCGGTCGCGACGAAGTGCAACTATTTTTCTAGTCGGGCAAGGACGCCAGTTGCCGCGCGAGGAACTGCCGTTCGGGCTGCTGCCGGGCCAGCGCGAGCGCGCGCTCGTAGGCGTCGCGCGCCTCGCCGAGCCGGCCGAGGCGGCGGCACAGCTCGGCCCGCGCGCC
>NZ_JBZAYE010000923.1:0-2228 GCF_058244205.1 Variovorax sp. 20P10.2.4 | reverse complement strand
TGCTCGAGGGCACGACGCTCGACGCCTCCTTCTACGGCCTGGTGCTCGGCCGCGTCACGGTGCAGGGCATCGGCGTGGGCCACCGGCGCGCGCTCGAGGAGCTCGTGCGCGCCGTCGACGCCAACGGCCTGCGCCCCGCGATCGCCGCCAGTTACGGCTTCGACGCGCTGCCGCAGGCGCTCGACCACCTCGCGCGCGGCGCCTTCGGCAAGATCGTCGTGACCCCCTGAGTTCGCGCCAGCACGGGCGTCGCGCGGAAAACCGTGACGTTTTCGTGAACAGTTGCCCGCCTTGCCCGATCCCGTGCGGGCGCCCGAAGGTTTCCTCTTCCTTTCCCGTTCCAGAATCCGCGCGCGCCGGGTTTCGCCCCGGCGTTTTCGTTGACATCGAGAACATCAGAGAGAGGAAATCGAACATGGAACGCAGGGACTTCAGTGCACCGCAGAAATGGGCTGCCGAATTCATCGGCACCTTCTGGCTCACCTTCGGCGGCTGCGGCAGCGCGGTGCTCGCGGCAGGCTTCCCGGAACTGGGCATCGGCTTCGCGGGCGTCGCGCTGGCCTTCGGCCTCACGGTGCTGACCGGTGCCTATGCGCTCGGCCCGATCTCGGGTGGCCACTTCAACCCCGCGGTCTCGATCGGCCTCGCCGCGGCCGGGCGCTTCAACCCGACGCAGCTCGCGGCCTACATCGTGGCGCAGCTGCTGGGCGCGATCGTCGCCGGCGGCCTGCTCTACCTGATCGCCACCGGCAAGGCCGGCGCGCAGCTCGGCGGCTTCGCCACCAACGGCTACGGCGAGCATTCGCCCGGCGGCTACAACCTGATGTCGGCGCTGCTGATCGAGGTGGTGCTCACGGCCGTGTTCCTGGTCGTGATCCTCGGCGCCACCGGCCGCCGCGCGGCGCAGAACTTCGCGGGCCTGACCATCGGCCTGTGCCTCACGCTGATCCACCTGATCTCGATCCCCGTCACCAACACCTCGGTGAACCCGGCGCGCAGCACCGGCGTGGCGCTGTTCGGCCCGAGCTATGCGATCGAGCAGCTGTGGCTGTTCTGGGTCGCGCCGATCGTGGGCGCCGTGATCGGCGCGCTGATCTACCGCGGGCTGCGGCTGCGCGGCAACGGTGGCAGCGGAAGCGGCAGCGACAGCGCGCTCTGAACGACGCGCACCGCGCCAACGACAAAAGGGGAGGCATCGCTGCCTCCCCTTTTTTTCATGGCGCCGAGGCGCGGGTCGCTCAGCTGCCGGTGGCCGACCTCACCAGCGGTGCCGAGGTCGACTGGCCGATCGACTCGGTGCCGCTCGGGTGCGAAGCCGAATAGGCGCCGGCCTGGATGTCCGACACCGGCGTCACCGAGTTCATCGCGGGTGCGCTGGTCGACTGGCCGATGGACTCGGTGCCGCTCGGGCGCGCGGCGGCCATGGCCGCGGCCTGGATGTCGGCGCTGGCGGGCGAGTTCATCTGCAGCGGGTGGTAGTCCGAACCGTCCATCTTTTCCTGGGCCGATGCGGTGATGGCGCCCGTCGCCGCGAACGCGGCGAAGGAGGCGACGGCGAGAAGCTTGAAAGAAGTGCGCATGCGTGTTCTCCTGGTCACAGGTTGTCCCCGGCCTCGTGCCGGCGCCGACGGGCGCGCGGCAGGCCTGAACGCACTCTAGGCAGGCCGACTGAGGGCAGCGTGAGTAAAGAGTTACGCGAGCCTTAGCGGGCGTTGCGCGCTTCTTCGCCGACGTTCAACGAACTTCCTAAATCGACCGCTGAAGGTGGCACGAAGGCATTCATTCGCCGGCCGCGCCCACCTCGCCGTACGGAATGCGTCCCTCGCGCTCGGCCTGGGCCGCGAGCGCGCTGACGCTGTCGCGCGTGAGCCCGGGCTGCGCGCGCTCCATCGGCGGCGCGGTCTCCTGCGACACCATCGGCGAGGCGGTCGCGGTCTGCGTGGCCTGGGCCGCGTCGCGCGCGAGGTCGGCGCGCGAGCGCTGCGACTGGAACTGCAGCACGTGCTCCGAACCATCGGCCTCGTCGGCCTGCGCGGCCACCATCGGGGCCAGCGCCACCACCGCGCCCGCGGCCGCGATGAGGGCGAGCCGGCGCGAAGACAAGAATGCGATCTGCATGGCGAACTCCTTGAGAGCGGGCTCGCGATGGCCGCGACATGCGGCCCCTCGGCCCTGGAGATTCACTTAGGGCCTGTTAACCCTATTCAAGGGGTCGCGAAGCTCGCCAG
>NZ_JBZAYE010000922.1:0-2228 GCF_058244205.1 Variovorax sp. 20P10.2.4 | reverse complement strand
GCCGTGGTCGACACCGCGCGTGCCCAGGGCTGGGCCGATGACCACGTGCACTTCGAGCTGTTCGCGGGCGCGCTCGCGCAGGCCGGCGACGCGGCCTTCGAGGTGCGCACGCTGCGCTCGGGCCACGTGCTGACGGTGCCGCCGGGCCAGAGCCTGCTCGACGTGCTGATCGCCGCGGGGCTCGACCCGCTCTACGATTGCCGCCAGGGCGACTGCGGCGTGTGCGCCGTCGACGTGGTCGAGGGCGTGCCCGACCACCGCGACCACAACCTGAGCCCGCGCGAGAAAGCCGACGGGCGCACCATCTGCACCTGCGTGTCGCGCGCCAGGACGCCGCAGCTGGTGCTCGACATCTGATCCCACGATTCCAGGAGACCCATCCATGACCATCGACCTGCAGTCCCTCGTGCAGCCCGACCGCGTCCACAAGCGCGTCTACACCGACCCCGCGATCTTCGAGCTCGAGATGGACCGCGTGTTCGGCCAGGCCTGGCTCTACGTCGGCCACGAGAGCCAGGTGCCCAAGCCCGGCGATTACTTCACCACCCGGCTCGGCCGCGAGCCCGTGGTGATGGTGCGCCACACCGACGGCCAGATCCACGTGATGTTCAACCGCTGCCCGCACAAGGGCGCCAAGATCGTGCCCGACGGCAGCGGCAGCGCCGGCAAGTTCCTGCGCTGCCTCTACCACGGCTGGACCTTCAAGTGCGACGGCAGCCTGCTGTCGGTGCCGCTGCGCAGCGGCTACGAGGACACGGGGCTCGACCTCAAGGACCCGCAGTACGGCGTGCGCAACGTGGCGCGCGTCGCCACGCACCGCGGCTTCGTGTTCGCGAGCCTGTCGAAGGAAGGGCCCGAGCTCAAGGAGTTCCTCGGCGGCGTCGCGACCTCGCTCGACAACTTCTGCGACCGCGCGCCCGAGGGCGAGGTCGAGGTGGCCGGCGGCGTGCAGCGCGTGATCCAGCGCAACAACTGGAAGATCTTCTTCGAGAACCTGCACGACACCATCCACGCGGTGGCCACGCACGAGTCGTCGTGGCGCGCGGCCAAGGAGGAGTTCGAGGCCATGCCGGCCGGCACGCAGAAGCCCTTCGAGGTGGTGATCGTCGACGGCAACGGCGAGCCGCTCGAGTTCTGGGAGAAGCTCGAGCTCAAGGGCTACGACAACGGCCACGGCTTCATGGAAGGCATCTTCGTGCCGCCGACCGACCCGGTGAGCCTGGCCTACGTGGCCGCGCTCGAGGCGGCGCAGGGCGCCGAGCGTGCCGACCAGATCCTGCGCGTGAACCGCCACAACACCATCGTCTACCCGAGCTGCTCGCCCCACACCTCGTTCCAGCAGATCCGCGTGATCCGGCCGCTGTCGGTCGACCGCACGCTGGTCGAGATCTTCAGCTTCCGGCTCAAGGGCGCGCCCGAGGCCACCTTCCAGCGCACGCTGAAATACACCAACATCGTCAACTCGCCCTCGTCGAACGTGATGCCCGACGACCTCGAGGCCTACAACCGGGTGCAGGAGGGCCTGGGCTCGAACGGCGGCGACTGGGTCAGCATGCACCGCGCCGTGGGACGCGACCAGCCCCTGCCCGGCGGGCGCGCCTCCAACGGCAACAGCGAGATGCCCGCGCGCAACATGTTCGGCGCCTGGGCCAGGTACATGGGCGTGGACACCGGGAGCGCCGCATGAACTTCCTCGACTGGAACGAACAGCAGGAGATCACGCAGTTCCTGCACCACGAGGCTCGGCTGCTCGACGAGCACCGCTGGGACGAATGGCAGCGCCTGTTCACGCCCGACGGCCTGTACTGGGTGCCGCTGGTGCACGGCCAGGCCGACCACCTCAACCATGCCTCGCTGTTCTGCGAGGACGCGCTGCTGCGCTCGATGCGTGCGCGCCGGCTCGAGCAGGCGCGCGCCTATTCGCAGCAGCCGCCCACGCGCACCGTGCACGTGGTGGGCAACATCGGCATCGAGGCGCGTGAGGAGGGCACAGAGGGCAAGGGGGCCGGCTGCACCGTGCGCTCCACCTTCGTGCTGCTCGAATGGCGCAAGACCGAGCAGCGCATGTTCGGCGGCAGCGTGCTGCACACGCTGCGCCGCCACGAGGGCGAGCTGCGCATCCACCTCAAGCGCGTCGAGCTGGTCAATTGCGACGCCGCGCACGAAGCGCTGCAGGTGTTCGTGTGAAGGCCGCGCTGCTCGCGATGCACTACCAGAACGACGTGCTG
>NZ_JBZAYE010000921.1:0-2229 GCF_058244205.1 Variovorax sp. 20P10.2.4 | reverse complement strand
GCATCCGCGTCAACGCGGGCGCGCCGGCCGGCACCGCGGGGCAGTGGCTGATCGATCCCTATGCGGTCTCGATCGTCAATGGCGCGGCGGCCGGCACGCTGCCGACCAATCCCTTCGACGCGGTCGCCACCTCGACCATCCAGGACGGCGACATCAATGCCGCGCTCAACGGCGGCGCGAGCGTGAAGATCACCACCGGCACCGGCGGGCCCGGTGCGGGCAGCATCTCGCTCGCGAACAACGTGCTGATCGACTACACCGCCGCCTTCGGTCCGCTGAGCTTCGAGCTGGCCTCGGGCAACAGCATCCAGGGCGGCCTGGGCACGGTGATCCGTTCGTCGGGCAAGGGCGGTCCGCTCACCGTGCTGTTCAACGCGGGCGTCAATCCCGACGGCACGCCTTCCGGCAGCAACGGCTCGATCAACTACAACGGCACCATCGCCACGCGCGGCGGCAGCGTCACGATGAACGCGCGCGGCGACGGCAGCCCCACCAGCGGCTTCATCCAGATGAATGGCGCCTCGGTGCAGACCGATGGCGGCGCGGTCACGCTCTACAGCGGCCAGCCCGGCGCGCCCACCGGCTACGTCACGCTGATCGACAGCCAGATCGACACCCGCGTGGGCCAGACCGATGCCGGCGCGGGCGGCGCGGTGCAGATCGCGGGCGGCAACGTGACGCTGGCGGGCGCGCAGATCGCGACGTCGACCGGCAACGTCGACATCCGCGGCAGCTCGGCCGACTGGAACAGCGGCGTGGTCATCACCGACGGCCGCACGCCCTCGACCATCTCGACCACCAGCGGCAACGTGACGGTGCAGGGCGTGGCGCGGCGCCAGGCCTCGTCGACCTTCGCGGCGGCGCACGGCGTGCTGGTCAACGGCGGCAGCAGCATCACCACCGGCAGCGGCAACATCGCGCTGCGCGGCTACAACTTCAACAACGACACCACGGTGCCCGCGGCCACGCCCGATTCGGGCGTGCGGCTGGAGAACGGCGCGCGCATCGTCACCACCGGCGGCGGCGACATCGAGATCACGGGCCGTTCGCAGAACGGCGGCACCGGCGTCTCGATCGAGGCCGGCGGCTCGCCGAGCCTGCCCGGCACGGCGCCCGTGGTGCAGGGCAGCCGCAACGTGGTGCTGCGCGCGGTCAACGACGGCAGCACCGATGCGATCGTGATCGGCACGCCGGTGAGCGCGGCCAACGCGATCAACCTGCGGCCCGGCGGCATGGACGCCAACTTCGCGGTGTCGGACAGCACCAATGCGCCGATCGTGCTCGGCGGCGCGGGCACCGGCGGCTACTCGGTGTCGAGCGCCGAGTTCGCGCGCCTGAGCGCACCCACCATCGTGGCGGGCAGCGCCACCCATGCGGCCGACATCACGGTGGCCGGCGCCATCGCCACGCCGGGCGCGCTCACCCTGCAGAACGACGCGGGCGGCAACATCGCGGTCAATGGCACGGTCAGCGCCTCGCAGCTGGGCCTGCTGTCCGACGGCCGCATCACGCAGTCGGCCGCGGGCGCGATCACCGCCACCGGGCTGCTCGCGCGCTCGAGCGGCGCGAGCGTCGACCTGCAGAATCCCGCGAACAACGTCGCCACCGTGAGCGGCGGCGCCGAGGGCGGCTTCGCCTACGTCGATGCGAACGCGGTGACCATCGGGACGCTGAGCGTCAACGGCTTCAACGCGGCGACCAACCAGCTCGCGCCGGTGGCCACCACGTCGATGTCGGCCGGCACGGTGTTCGTGCGCACGCTCGCGGGCGACCTCACGCTGGGCACCAACGTCAATGCGAGCACCAGCGCCGACCTGGTGGCGGCGGCGCGCTTCCAGAACCCCGGCGCCTTCACCATCGGCGCCGGCACCTGGCGCGTCTGGGCCGACACCTGGATCGGCGAGACGCGCGGCGGCCTCGCGGGCTCGGGCCCGCTGCCCAACCTCTACCACTGCGCCTACCTGGGCCTGTGCACGGTGACGGTGCCGGCCACCGACAACCACTTCATCTACGCGCAGCAGCCGACCGCGATCGTGACCGTGGGCAATGCCGCGCGCCAGGAGGGCGCGCCCAACCCGACCTTCACCTACAGCGTCAGCGGGCTGATCCTCGGCGACAACGCCTCGAGCTTCAGCGGCACGCCGGGCACCAGCGCGAACACCGCGAGCCCGCCGGGCAACTACCCGATCGATGGCGCCTTCGCCTCGGCGGCCGGCTATGCGGTGCAGG
>NZ_JBZAYE010000920.1:0-2239 GCF_058244205.1 Variovorax sp. 20P10.2.4 | reverse complement strand
CCCGCCGCAGCTCGCCCAGGCCCTCGAGCTCGAGCAGGTCGCGGCGCACGGTTTCGCGCGAGACCGCGAGGTCCTGCATGATCCGCTCGACGCTCAGGCGCGAGAAGGTGGCCAGCAGGCTGCGGATGCGCAGGAATCGTTCTTCTTGGAGCATGGGATGCCGATGGGAGAGGGAGCGATGGCGCCGGTGGCGGACCGGCGCCATTGTGCGGGAGGCGTGCGGGCGGCGCGTGACGCTCAGGCCGCCTGGCCCATCGCCGGATCGCTGATGCCGTGGCTGCCGTTCTCCACGCGGCCCGCGAAGCGGCGCAGGTAGCTGGTGCCGTCGTCCACGTTGGCCGTCACGCTGAAGTCGTACCAGTGCTTCGCGGGCGCAAGGTCCCACTTCTGCACCACCACCTGGCCCGGCGCGAGCGCGAAGGACCAGGGGCCGTCGGTGCGGTAGGCATTCGGCGCCACCGCGACGGTGCAGCTGATGTTGCCGAGGTTGTGCATCTCCAGGTGCACGTCGCCGTTGGCGGCGTCGTAGCAGACGCGCACCTCGGGCAGCGCCGTGCCGCCCGCGAGCGCGGCCGGCAGCTTGCCGCCGAAGCGCCGGAAGTAGCCGTTGGGGCCGAACACCGAGAGGTCGTAGCGCCCGCCGGCCGCCACCGCCCAGGCGTCGTTGAGCATCTTGCCGGGCTCCACCGTGTAGCGACGCGGCACCTTGTCGAGCGCGAGATGGTCGTAGACATGGAACACCGCGCCGGCGCCGCCGGTGTTGCCGAACACCAGCCAGAACTTCTGCTGCGCCACGTCGGGCCGGCCGCTGGTGTGCAGTTCGTAGGGCAGGGCGCGCGAGTAGCGCACGCCGGTGGCCTGCTGCGGCAGGGTGCCGGTGCCGGGCGCGGGCGCGACCGGGGTGGGCAGCAGCAGCTGCTTCGCGATGGCATCGTCGGCCGCCTTGCCGTCGATGTGCGGCAGCGCGGGCAGCGCGGCATTGGGCGTGGCGAAGTCGAAGCAGGTGCTGAGGTCGCCCGCGACCGCGCGCCGCCAGGGGCTGATGTTGGGCTCCATCACGCCGAAGCGCGTCTCGAGGAAGCGCACCACCGAGGTGTGGTCGGCCACCTGCGAGTTGACCCAGCCGCCGCGGCTCCAGGGCGACACCACGTACATCGGCACGCGCCAGCCCATGCCGAAGGGCGAACCGCGGTAGGGCGCCTTGAGGTCGTTGCGCTCGCCCAGCGTCGACACCGTGCTCATGCCGGCCTCGCTGCCGTCGGCGTTCAGCGAGGGGATCGAGGGCGGCGGCATGTGGTCGAAGTAGCCGTCGTTCTCGTCGAACATGATGAACAGCACGGTCTGGCTCCAGACCGCGGGATCGGCCGTGAGGGCGTTCAGCACGCGCTCGGTGTATTCGGCGCCCCACAGCGGCGACGAGGGGCCGGGATGCTCCGAGTACTTCTCGGGCGCCACGATCCAGCTCACCTGCGGCAGGCGGCCGGCCTTCACGTCGTCGGCCAGGGCGTCGATCGAGCGCGTCGACAGGCCGCGCGCCTTGAGCGAGCGCTGCGCCTCGGTCGGCTCGGCCGCGTAGTAGGCCTTGCGGAAGCTGGTGAAGCCCTCGAGCGGGTTGTCGGTGTAGTTGTCGGCCATGTCCTGGTAGATCTGCCAGCTCACGCCGGCCTGTTCCAGGCGCTCGGGGTAGGTGGTCCAGTCGTAGCCGGGCGCGTTGGCGAGGTCGTCGTTCGAGTTGTCGATCGCGGGGCCGCCGCCCTGTCCCAGCGGGTCGTTGGTGCCGCTCCAGAGGAACAGGCGGTTCGAGTTGGTGCCGGTGAGCTCGCTGCAGTGGTAGGCGTCGCACAAGGTGAAGGCATCGGCCAGCGCGAACTGGTAGGCGATGTCGCTCTGCGTGTAGTAGCCGAGCGCGCGCGCCGTCTTGGCTGCCACCCACTGGTTCATGCGCCCGCCGTTCCAGGCCTGCTGGCCGTCGGACCAGCTGTGGGCCATGCCGGTGGTGCGCTGCGCGCTGGTGGCGGTGGTGTCGTAGCGGAAGGGCACGCAGGTGCCGCTGCCCGTGGTCGGCGGCTGCTGCCACACCGGCTTGCCGTTGGACAGCGGCACCGGGAAGCGGTCGCCGAAGCCGCGCACGCCGCGCAGGGTGCCGAAGTAGTGGTCGAAGGAGCGGTTCTCCTGCATGAAGATCACGACGTGCTTGACGTCGCTGATGGTGCCGGTCTCCTGCGTGGCGGGAATCGCC
>NZ_JBZAYE010000092.1:0-17537 GCF_058244205.1 Variovorax sp. 20P10.2.4 | reverse complement strand
ATCACGAGCTGCAGGTACTGCGTCACCAGCAGCAGCGCGCCGCCGACGCCGGTCAGCCCGACCAGCAGCACGCCGAGCGCGACGCTGAAGCTGCGGTCGGCGAACAGCCCGATGTCGAGCAGCGGATTCGCGAGCGCGCGCTGGCGCCGCACGAACGCGATCGCGCAGGCGATGCCGAGCAGCAGCGCCAGCGTGGTGGCAATGCCCCAGCCGCTCTTCGCGCTCTGCTTGACCACGTAGACCAGCGGCAGGATCGCCGCCAGCGACAGCGCGACGCTCGCGAGGTCGAGGCGTGCGCGTTCCGGCGCGCGGTATTCGGGCAGCAACAACGGCCCGCCGATCCACAGCAGCAGCACCACGGGAATCGCCACCAGGAAGGCCGAGCCCCACCAGAAGTGCGCGAGCAACAGGCCGCCGACCAGCGGCCCCGCGGCCATGCCGAAGGCGAACATGGTGGCCCACACGCCGATCGCGAGCGCGCGCTGGCGTGCATCGAGGAACATGTTGCGGATCAGCGCCAGCGTGGAGGGCATCAGCGCCGCGCCCGCGATGCCGAGCAGGGCCCGCGCGGCGATCAGCAGGTTGGCGCTGGGCGCGAAGGCGGCCAGCACCGAGGTCACGGCGAAGGCCGCGGCGCCGATCAGCAGCAGGCGGCGGCGCCCGATCGCATCGCCCAGCGCGCCCATCGTGACCAGGAAGCCCGCGATCATGAAGCCGTAGGCGTCCATGATCCACAGCGCCTGCGTGGCGCTGGGCTGCAGGTCCTCGGCCAGCTTGGGCAGCGCGAGGTAGAGCAGCGTCACGTCGAGCCCGAGCAGCATCGTGGGCAGCGCGAGCATGGCGAGGCCGGCCCATTGGGCCAGGCCCGCGCGCGCCGGCGGCGTTGTCGCAACGCTGTTGCCGTTGTGCTGTTTGAGACCGAAAGCCATGCGAGCCACTCCTGAATGATGAAAGAGCGATCATTCTGGGAACGGATCAGCAACAGGACAATATTTCCTCTCATGCTATTACTGGCAGCAATACGCAAGGTGGCGTGCCATGGCGTCTAGATCGCTCGACCGCACGCGCACCGAACTCTCGGCCTTCCTGCGCGCCCATCGCGAGCGGCTCGCGCCCGCGGACGTGGGCCTGCCCAGCGGCGGGCGGCGGCGCACGCCGGGCCTGCGCCGCGAGGAGGTGGCGGCGCTCGCGGGCGTGGGCATCACCTGGTACACGTGGTTCGAACAGGGCCGCGAGATCGGTGTCTCGGAAGCCTTCCTGCTGCGCATCGGCAAGATCCTGCGGCTCGACGATGCCGAGTGCTGCCACCTGTTCCTGCTCGCGCAGCAGCGGCCGCCCTCGGCCGAGGCCCATCACTGGCCGAGCATCCCGCCGCTGGTGCAACGCATGATGGACGAGCTGGTCGCGCGCCCCGCCTACGTCACCAACCTGCGCTGGGACGTGGTCGCGTGGAATGCCGCGGCCGACCGGCTGTTCGGCTTCTCGGGCCGGGAGCCCGCGCAGCGCAACTTCCTGCGCCTGGCCTTCGCCGATCCCGAGCTGCGCCGGCGCTTGCCGGACTGGAAGGAGGACGCGCCGCGCCTGCTGGCCGCGTTTCGCCGCGAGCTCGCGGTCGCGCCCGACGATCCAGCGATGCTGGCGCTGGTCGATCAGCTGCGGCGGCTGTCGCCCGACTTCCGGCGCTGGTGGGACACGCCGCGCGATCCGCAGCCCTCGCGCGGCATCTCGGCCCTGCTGGCCGAGGGCCGGCGCGTGGCCTTCGAACACGAGGCGCTGACGGTGGACGAGTACCGCCACCTGCGCATGGTGGTGTACTTCGAGGAGGGCGCCGGGCCGCTCAGCGCGGGCTCGTTGCCGGCCGCGCGGGAATCCACGCCACCAGCGGCGCCAGCCAGCGCGGTCGCCAGCTCAGCGTGAAGGTCACGGCGAGCGCGGCACCCGCGAGCGCCATGAACCAGACCAGCGAAGCCATCGAGACATGGTCGACGCGCAGGCACAGCAGCAACGACACGACCAGGCACGCCGCGCCCAGCACGCGCAGCACGCGCGCCATGCGCACCGGGTAGGCCGTGCCGGGGCGCGCCTGCTCCCAGTGCACGTCCATCGACAGCGCGAACAGGCCCGCGCCCACGAGGTTGGCGGCCAGCGCGGCCGCGAGCATCAGGGCCTCAGACACGGGCCACCGCCGATCCGTTCGACGCCGACACGGTGGAGACGGCAGTCGCGGCGGCACGGCGCCGCAGCCTGCGCGCGGCCACCACGGCCAGCGAGACCGCCGCGAGCACCGACAGGTCGACCCCGGCCACCGGCCAGTAGCCGCTGCCGATGGTGCGCAGCAGATGGTCGCCGGTGGTGATCCAGTTCAGCAGCACCGCGGCCACGCCCAGCAGCGCCACGGCCCAGCACTGTTCGGCCCAGGCCGGTGCGAGACGGCCCTGCGCCGTGGGTGCGGTGCGCCACAGGCCATGGAGCAGCGAGACCAGCCAGGCGCCCGCGAAGACGCCGATCTCCCAGTTGCCGCGCAGCGGCAGTTCGGCCGGCAGCAGGCGGTTGGCGACCAGCATGGAGAAGGTCGCGATCAGCAGGCCCGGCACCGTCGCGACCGCGAAGGCATCGACCCAGCGCGCGCCCTGCAGGCCCTGCTTCGCATGCTGGCGCTTGCGCTTCTCGACGAAGAAGATGAAGCCGGTGGCGATGCAGGCGCAGCCGGCCAGCCCGCCCAGCACATAGAGCCAGCGCAGCAGCCAGTGCCTGAAGTGCTGCAGGTGCAGGCCGGTCAGGAAGTCCTTGATGCCCGCGACCACCGTGGGCGCCGGGTCCTCGCGGATCACCTCGCCGGTGGCGCCGTTGAAGTGGATGCCCTCGCCCGTGAGCGTGACCCGGTCGGTGCCCGCGCGGTAGACGCTGACGTAGGCATTGGCATCGTTCACGTGCTGCACGTTGAGCATGCCCACCTCGCCCGCCATGCCGCGGCTGGCCCAGCGACGCTGGGCCTCGGCCACCATCGCGTCGACCGAAGCCAGCGTGCCCGGCGTGCCCGCGCGGTCGTGCGGCAGGCCGGTCTCCTGGGCCTCGAGCTTCTCGTGCAGTTCGTGCAGCGGCTCGAGCTGGGTGTGGCTCACGGGGAAATAGACGCCCGCGAACACCACCAGCCCCGACAGCGCGAAGATGAAATGGAACGGCAGCGCGACCACGCCCGTGAGGTTGTGCAGGTCGAGCGCGCTGCGCTGCACGTGCTTGGCCGGACGGAAGGTGAACAGCTCGCGGAAGATCTTGCGGTGCATCACCACGCCGCTCACCAGTGCGATCAGCATCACCAGCGCTGCGAAGCCGACGATCCAGGTGCCGAGGTTCAGCCAGTTGATGTGCAGGCTGTAGTGCAGCGGGTAGAAGAAGTCGCTGCCGATCTTCAGGCGGTCTTCCGACAGCGTCTTGCCGGTGCGCGGGTCGATGGTGGCATAGCCCCAGACCGCGTCTTCCGGGTCCTTGGCATTGGGCAGGATGAAGCCCGAATAGATGCTCAGCACCGGGTCGCGGTGCGTGGTGTAGGCCAGCCACTGCTTGGGCTCGAAGCTCGTCGCCATCGGGCCGTTCACGCGCGAGCGCGCCTCCTCGATGTTGGCGGGGGCGGGCTTCGCCTCCTTGAACAGCGGCAGCAGCACCTGGTCGAACGAGGGCATGCGCTGCGGCTCGAAGCGCGTCTCGGGGATCGCCCAGCGGTCGATCTCGCGGTCGAACACCGACAGCGAGCCGAAGAAGAACACGACCATCAGCACGAAGCCGAGCACCAGCCCGAACCACGTGTGGAGCCAGGCCATCGAGAGGCGGAAGTTCTGGAACACGGAAGTCTCTCCTCGCGGGATTGGTTCGATTCGGGTCGGGTCGGGTCAGAGCAGCGCCCGCTGCACGAGCGACGCCGCCGCCGTCATCGACAGGCCGCCGCCGGCCAGCACCAGCCACACGCGCTTGATGTTGGCGGCCGAGAACGCCCAGAGGAACGCGACCAGGAACACCAGGAAGGCCAGCATGCTGGCGAGCGACTCGGCGTCGTGGAACGGCATGCCCGCGGCGAACAGCAACCCGATGCCGAGCGCGACGAAGCCCCAGGAGAACGCATAGCCGCCGAGCACGGCGGCGCCGATGCGGGAGACGATCTGCAGGGCGGGGACAGCGTTCTGGGCCATGGTTTCTTCGACGGGGTGGATGACGGCGGCAGGCGTGACGCCTTGCCGATGCCAGCCTCGTTTCAGTGGGCCCGCATGCGCGGTCGTCCGAGGCAATTGATAGTCGTTCTCATTCTATCAAGCGCGTTCGGGCCGTCCCGATCTCGTCACGATCCGAAGGACATTCGACTCGAAGCGGCAGTCAGGGCGTCTGCTGCGCCGCGTGCTTGACGCGCAGGATCTCGACGATGCGCGCTTCGTGCAGCACGCGATAGAACACGATGTAGTTCCGGTGCACGACCAGCTCGCGCACGTGGCTCGGCAGACCGGGCCTTCCGCTTCGGCCGAGTTCGGGGTGTTGCGCAAGGGGCAAGGTCTTGTCGCGCAGCTCCTGGCCGAAGCTGCGCGCCCGCGCGGGGTTGTCCTTGCCGATGTAGCGAACGATGGCACGCAGATCGTCGACCGCCTTCGGCCGCCACTCGATGCGGCAAGGCGTCATGCGCGTTTCTTCGCGGCGGGCTTTCGTCCGGCCGTCGGGGCCGCGACGTCGGCCTCCATGAGGGCCATCACTTCATCGTGCGAAAGATTCGGCCGGGGGTCGTCGACCGCCTCCTGGATTTCCGCGGCCAGCCATTCGTTGTAGGCAGCGGCTTCGTGCGCCTTGCGCAGGGCCTGCGCACGATTGTCGGTGGAACGCTCCACGGGCTCCCGCTCGGCCGGATTCCACTCGCTGGCATCGAACTGCCCGACGGTGATGCCCAGGTCGCGCAGCACGCTCAGTGCGGTGGCCGGATTTCCGAAACGACGCGGCTCGGTGCTACGGGCCTTCGCCAAAACGGCGCCGGCACCGTTGCGCGTCGCGATCTGAACGAGAAACGCGCCCCCCTGCCCTTTGAGCGTCACGCTCGAAACACCGCCGGCTTCGGAGGCCGTGCGGAGTTGCTCCAGGGTCATGCTCTGCATGGCGCCTCCTTGCAGTCAAACAACGTCTATTGTGCAAGACATGTTGAAATCGTGCAAATCGCGGCGCCGGATCGAGGCCCTTCACATCTTCAATTGCGTCAGTGCCCAGGCCACCATCGCCAGCTGTGCGACGTTCACCAGCATCCCCGCGATGTGCAGCTTGCGGAACGCGACGATCGAGGCGTCGACGCCCGGGATCGTGCCGCGCAAAGCATCCATGCGCGGGATGATGATCCAGCCCCGCAAGGCGAAGGCGAGCCCTCCGATGACTGCAGCCCCGAATGCGAAGACGAGCTTGCCCGACCAGACATAGCTGAGCGCCGCGGCGCTCGCCGTCAGGATCACCGCCACGTAATAGACGTTGAACAGGCCCCGGATGAAGCGTCCGTCCAGCGGCGTGTCGTGCTTGAGCACGAGCAGCGGCAGCGAGCCCATCATGAAGAAGCCCATCCAGACCAGCAGGACGACGGTGGCGGCGAGTGCAACGACGATGGGAAGCATGGCGATCCTCCGCGCGGTCTCGCGGCGGGTGCCGGGGCCGAGGCGCCGAATGTATCCGTTCGTTCCGCCGTTGCGAAGAGGTGCATCCCCCGCTCAGGCAGTCATCCCCCCATCCACGTTGTAAACCCCACCCGTCACGAAGCTCGCCTGCGACCCCAGCAGCCAGAACACCAGGTTCGCCACCTCCTGCGCGCTCGCCGCGCGCCGGAGCGGCTGGTTCAGGAAGTGCTGCTTCAGCGCCGCCTCGGCCTGCGCCTCGGTGCGGCCGTCGACGAGGAAGGTGCTGCGCAACAGCGGCGTGTCGATCGGCCCCGGGCAGATGGCGTTGATGCGGATGCCGAGCGGCGCGAACTCGAGCGCCGCCTGCTGCGTCATGCGGATCACCGCGGCCTTCGAGGCGCCGTAGACGCCGAGCCCGGCCTCGGCGCGGCTGCTGCGCTGGCCCGACACCGAGGCGGTGTTGACCATGGTGCCGCCGCCCTGGGCGCGCATCGCGCGCGCCACGGCCTGCATGCCGAGCAGCACGCCGCGCACGTTGACCGCGAAGATGCGCTCGAAGTCCTGCATGCGGAAGTCGAGCAGCGAGGACTGCGGGCCGACGATGGCGGCGTTGTTGTGGAACAGGTCGATGCGGCCGAACTTGCGCAGCGCCGTGTCGACGTAGCGCTGCACATCCGCCTCCTGTGCGACATCGGCCGCGACGCCGATCGCATCGCGCGCATCGAGCCCCTCGAGGGCGCGGTCCAGCGCGGCCTCGTCGCGGTCGACGATGGCGACGCGCGCGCCGGCCTCGAGCAATTGGCGCGCGAGCGCCAGGCCCACGCCGCTGGCACCGCCGGTGACGACCGCCACCCGGCCTTCGAACACGGGCGCGCTCATTGCAGCGTGACCTCCAGCGCGCTCGGCGCGCGAAACACGAAGGTATGCAGGTGCGTCGCGCGATCGGGCTCGACCAGCCGCATGCGCGGGAAGCGCTTGGCGAACTCCTCGAACACGATCTTCATCTCGAGCCGCGCGAGCGGCGCACCCAGGCAGAAGTGAACGCCGTTGCCGAAGGTGAGCTGCTTGCGTGCATTGGCGCGGCGGATGTCGAAGCGCTGCGGGTTCTCGAACACCTCCTCGTCGCGGTTGGCCGAGGCGAAGGACAGCACGATGGGCGCGCCCTTCGGAATCGTCACGCCGCGGAACTCCACGTCCTCGAGCGCGATGCGGCGCCAGCCGATCACGGCGCCGGCATAGCGCATGCCCTCCTCCACCGTGTTGGCCGCGAGCGAGGGATCGGCGCACAGCGCCTCCCACTGCTCGCGGTTCTCGAGCAGGCTGCGGAAGGTGTTGGTGAGCTGGTTGGTGGTGGTCTCGTGGCCCGCGAATGCAACGCCGAAGGTGTGGGTGATGATCTCGGGAATGGTCATCACGGCGTCGTCGCCATTGCGGATCGCGAGCATGCGGCTGGTGAAGTCGTCCTGCGGATGCTTCTCGCGCTCGCGGACCATCTCGGTGCAGTACTGCCAGAACGCCACCATGTTGCGCGCACCCTCGAGTTGCTCGGCATGGGTGGCGGGGCTGAAGTCGATCACGCTGCGCGCGCCGGCCCAATGCTTGACGCTCGGGATGTCCGAATCGGGAATGCCCAGCACCTTGAACACCACCTGCGCCGGCAGCTCGTAGTTGACCTCGCGAAGCAGGTCGACCGCATCCTTGCCCTCGACGCGGTCGATGGCCTCGTTCACGAGTCGGCGGATGTGGCCGTCGAGCTTGACGAACTCGCGCAGGTTCAGCACCTGGCCGGTCACGCCGCGGATGCGCTTGTGCACCGCGCCGTCGAGGCTCGAGTGGCTGCCGGTCTGCGCATAGCCGCCCTCCTTGAGGATCGCCTGCGCATCGGGATGCATCGGCGTCACGGGCCGCGTGGTGTTCTGCGACGAGAAGCGCGCGCCGTCGTGCAGCACGCTGTAGACGTCGGCATGCCTGGTCAGCACCCAGTAGCCGATCTCCTCGCACCAGAACACGGGCTCGTCGCGCCGCTGGGTCTCGAAGGCCGCATGCAGCTCGGGGCTGAAGTAGGGCTTGAAGTCGGCGGACGGCGAAGTCCCCGCATGAAAGGGGCAACCGGCAATGGCATTCATCGGGAAGTCTCCTGGCGTGGGTTGTCTTGGAAGAGGAAGAGAAAGTCAGCGCATCAACATGCCGCCGTTGACGTCGATCGTGGCGCCCGTCACGAAGCCGGCACCGGGCGACACGAGGTAGGACACCGCGGCCGCGATCTCCTCGGGCGTGCCGATGCGGCCCAGCGGCACGGCCGCGGTGCCGAGGTATTTCTGGCCGCGCTGCGCCTCGGGCACGGTCTGCTGCAGCATCGGCGTGTCGATCGGTCCCGGTGCCACGGTGTTGACGGTGATGCCCAGCGCGGCGGCCTCGCGCGCCACCACCTTCGACAGCGCGAGCACCGCGCCCTTCGAGGCGCTGTAGGCCGCGCCGCTCTGCATGCC
The DNA here is from genome assembly GCF_058244205.1 of Variovorax sp. 20P10.2.4. NCBI lineage: Bacteria > Pseudomonadati > Pseudomonadota > Betaproteobacteria > Burkholderiales > Comamonadaceae > Variovorax > Variovorax sp. 20P10.2.4. Next base: position 9,421 of record NZ_JBZAYE010000092.1, on the reverse strand, counting down.
GCCCATCTGCCCCGCGAGCGAGGCGACGGTGACGATGCGGCCATGCTCGATGGCCTGGCCGTCGCAACGGCGCAGCATCTCGCGCACGCAGAGGAAGGTGCCGAGCGCGTTCACGCGCAGCACGGTGTCCCACTCCTGCAGCGTGATGTCGACGGTGGGCAAGCGCCCCGGCGCGGGCTGCGCGCTGAGGATGCCGGCGAAGCAGGCCAGCACGCCGACGCTGCCGAGCGTCTCCTGCACCGTGTCGAAGGCCGCGCGCACGCTGTCCTCGTCGGCCACGTTGCAGCCCAGGCCGATGTGGCCCTTGCCAGGCAAGGCGGCGGCGGCGCGCTCGGCGGCCACCGCATGCAGGTCGGCCACGGCGACGGTCAGGCCGTCCTCGGCCAACCGCCGGGCGCTGGCCAGCCCCAGCCCGCCAGCGGCGCCGGTGATGAGTGCGATGCGCATGAGAAGACTCCTGGAATTCAGCGGTCCGGATGGGCCTCGGCCCAGCACTGCACCAGCGGTTCGCTGATGTAGGCGCTCGTGGTCTGGCCCCCGTCCACGGCCAGCACCTGGCCCGTGACGTAGCCCGCGTCGTCGCTGCACAGGAAGGCGGCCGCGCCGGCCACCTCCTCGGGCAGGCCGGGCCGGCCCATCGGCGTGGTGCCGACGATGGTGGCCTGGAAGCGCGCGGTGTTCAGCCGCCCCGCGGTCTGCGGCGTGGCGATGATGCCGGGCGCGATCGCGTTGACGCGGATGCCCTGGTCGGCATAGTCGGCCGCGAGGTTGCGCGTGAGGCCGATCACGCCGGCCTTGGCCATCGAGTACACGGCCTGCCGGCGGTAGCCCACCAGCCCCAGCGTGGACGCGATGTTGAGCACCACGCCGCGCGCCGCGATCAGCGCCGGAAAGGCCGCGCGCGTGACCATGAAGGTGGCCTTCTGGTTGATGTCGGCGAACTTGCGGTAGTCGTCGTCGGTGGTCTCGTGGAACGGCGGGCAGTTGCCCAGTCCCGCGTTGTTGACCAGCACGCGCAGGTCGCCGAAGCGCTCCATGCATTCGTCGACGATGGCCTGCGGCGCGCCGTCGGCCGTGACGTCGGCGGCGAAGACCTGCAGGCGCTCGTCGCGCGGCAATTGCGCGAGCCCCTCGGCATTGATGTCGACCGCGAGCACGCGCGCGCCCTCGGCATGCAGCCGCAGCGCGATGGCGCGGCCGATGCCCGACGCCGCGGCGGTCACGATGGCGGCCCGGCCGTCGAAGCGCTTCATGCGACTTCCCACACGTCGTACACGGGGCCATCGCTCTCGCGCGTGCCGGTGCCGACCGCGATGCGGTCGTTGAGCCATTCGAGCCCCGGCGCCGCGGTCTCGAACTGCACCGCGACGCGGAAGTAGTCCTCGCCGCGCGCGATCGGCTCGCGGTTCACGATCTTGCGCATGATCTCGGGCGTGGGCCCGTTGCGGCGTCCGTTGTAGGTCATGTAGATCAGCCCGCCGCCCTCGGCCTCGAGCACCAGCCGCACGTCGAGGTGCAGGCCGCCGTCGGGCCGCTCGAGCACCACGTCGGCGCCGCCGGGCAGCACCCGGCCGCGCAGCCGCTCGCCCTCGAAGCGGCCGCCGCTCACGCACATCACGCGCCGCGTATAGCCGTGCGGCACGGCGCCCACGAGCTGGGCCGGTGCCGTGACCTCGGCCTTGATCGTGAACAGCGGACGCAGTTCGATCAGTGTCATGCCGGCGCGCCGCTCACTCGCCGGCCTTCTCGCCGTGGCCCGTGCCGTAGCGCTTGCGCACGTCCTGGATCAGTTCCAGCAGCGCCTTGGGCACGTCGCGGCCCTCGGCCCTGGCCTGGCGCTTGCAGTCCTCCCACAGCTTGAGGTCGGCATAGCCCTTGTCGGTATGGCGGTTCCATTCCTTGTCCAGCGGCGTGGTGATCTCCAGGCGCACGCCGGCCGGGTCGTGGAAGTAGATCGACAGGATCAGGCCCTTGTGGTCGGTCGGCCCGATCACTTCCACGCCCTGCGAGGTCAGCCACTCGTACCACTTCGTCACCTCGGCGCGGTCCTTCGCCTGCAGCGCGATGTGGTTGAAGATGTCGTAGGCCGGATGGCTGGACTTCGAGGGCGCGGGCACGCCTGGTGCCTCGAAGAAGGCCAGCGTGGAGCCGTCGCCCATGCGGAAGAAGATGTGGAAGTAGGGAATCGCGTCGCCGGTCGAGGGCACGCTGTCGTCGAGCACCGTGCTCGCGAGCTCCATGCCCATGATGCGGGTGTAGAAGTCGGTGGTGGCCGCCGCGTCGGGCGTGACCCAGGCCGCATGGTTCAGCATCATCGGCGTGAGGCCGGGATTGGGGGTCAGCGCCGCCTTGGGCTTGGTGCTGTTGTCGGTTGCGGTGGCTTGCATGAAGCGTTTCTCCGTGTTGATGTCGGCTCTTACAGTTGAGGGTCGGCGATGCGCACGGCGATGCCGTCGAGCGCATCGCTCATGACGATCTGGCACGACAGCCGGCTGCCCGCTTCGCGCGGCGCGGCCGTGTAGTCGAGCATCTGGTTCTCGGTGTCGACCGCGGGCGGCAGCCTGTCGATGAAGGCCGCGTCGACGATCACGTGGCAGGTGGCGCAGCTCATGACGCCGCCGCAGTCGCCGACGATGCCTTGCAGGTCGTGGCTGGTGGCGGCCAGCATCAGGCTCTGGCCTTCGGCGACCTCGAGCTCGGTGCGCTCGCCGTTGGAATGGATGTAGATGGCGCGGGGCATGGAAGGACTTTCTCTCAGGCGCTCGTTCGCGTCAGTCCCCTCGACGGGGACGTTGGCCCGCGCCGCCTCGCATGCGCCGCAGCACGCTGCGCACCAGCCCCACGAAGCCCTGCGGCATCAGGAACATGCACAGGATCAGGAAGCCCGCGAAGATCGCCGAGGGCGCCGACTTCGAGATCTGGTCGGCGATGTTCGGTATGAACTGGATGAAGGCCGCGCCCACCAGCGCGCCCGAGATGGTGCCGAGCCCGCCCACCACCACGCCCACGAGGAAGAACACCGACACGAACATGCCGAAGCTGTCGGGCGCCACGAAGGCGGTGGCGATGGCGCCGAGCGAGCCGGCCACGCCGGTGTAGAGCGCGCTGATGCCGAAGGTCATGGCCTTCACGTGCGGCACGTTGACGCCCATCGCGGCCGCGGCGGTCGGCTGCTCGCGGATCGCGATGGTGGCGCGGCCCAGCCGGCCGCGCAGCATGTTCCAGGCGCAGACGAACATCAGCGCCGCGATCGCCAGCACCACGAGGTAGAGCCACTGGTCGGCCGACAGCTGCAGGCCGAAGGGCGCCTCGGGCTTCATGAGCACGATGCCTTGCACGCCCCCGGTCCATGGCTCGAGCGCCTTGTGCTTGAGCAGCTGGGGCGTCGCCAGCGCGAGCGCGAAGGTGGCGAGCGCGAGGTAGTGGCCCTTGAGCCGCAGCGCCGGCCAGCCGAACAGGAAGCCGAAGCCGAAGCACACCGCGGCCGACACCGGCAGGGTGGCCCACCAGGCGAAGCCGCCGTGCTCCATCAGCACCGCGGTGACATAGGCACCGAGCGCATACAGCGCGCCATGGCCCAACGAGAGCTGGCCGTTGTAGCCCACCAGCATGTTGAGGCCGAGCACGCCGATGGCGGTGATCAGCGTCATGGTGACGAGGAAGAGGCGGTAGTCCGACAGCGCGAAGGGCAGCGCGAGCGCCGCGACAGCCAGCAACGCGAAGGCGGCGATGCGCCAGGGCGAGCGCGCGGGCGCGGCGTCGGCGGCCAGGGCCGGTGCCTGCTCGGGAATGAAGGGCAGGGCCGACATCGTCAGACCCTCGCCACCAGCTTGCGGCCGAACAGGCCCGAGGGCCGCACCAGCAGCACGGCCACGATCAGCACCAGGGCCAGCGTGAGCTTGAGCTCGGTGCCCACGAGGTAGGTGCCCGCGAGGTTCTCGACCACGCCCACGATCAGTCCCCCGGCCACCGCGCCCCAGGGGTTGTCGATGCCGCCGAGCAGTGCCGCCGCGAAGGCGTAGATCAGCACGCCGCCCATCATGTTGGGCTCGAGGAAGACCACGGGCGCCACCATCAGCCCGGCCACCGCGCCGATCAGCGCCGACAGGCCCCAGCCCAGCGAGAGCATCAGCGACACCGGGATGCCCGCGAGGCGCGAGGACACCGGGTTCTCGGCCGAGGCGCGCATCGCGAGCCCCACCTTGGTGAAGCGCAGGAAGGCATAGAGCAGCGCCATCACCAGCAGCACCATCGCCACCGTGCCGAGCTCGTGGCCCGAGATCAGCGTGCTGCCGCCGGGCAGCTTGTCGGGGAACGGACTCGGGAACGGTTCGAGCTGGTGCCCGAAGATCCAGCCGGCCAGCGAGTTGATGCCGACGAACAGGCCGATGAAGACCACGATCACCGAGAGCTCGGGCACGTCGCCCAGCGGCCGCAGCACCAGCCGCTCGATGGCGAAGCCGGCCACGAAGCCGAAGGCCAGCGTGGCGAGCGCGGCGGCCCAGTACGGCAGGCCCCACTTCAGCAGCAGGAAGGCGATGAAGGTGGAGAACATCGCCATCTCGCCCTGCGCGAAATTGATGTGATGGGTGGACTGGTAGATCATCACCAGCGCCAGGCCGAGGCAGGCGTAGATGCCGCCCATGGCGATGCCGGAGGCGATCTGTTGCAGCAGGCTGTACATGGGGTGGGGTCCTGGTCAGAAGCCGAGATAGGAGCGGCGGATCTGCGCGTCGTCGCGCAGCTGTTTCGCGGTGCCCGAGATGACGGTGCGGCCGGTCTCGAGCAGCCAGGCGTGGTCGGCGATCTCGAGCGCGCGCGCCACGTTCTGCTCGACCAGCAGGATGCCCACGCCCTCCTCGCGATTGACCACGCGCATGATCTCGAAGATCTCGCGGATCACCAGCGGCGCGAGGCCGAACGAAGGCTCGTCCATCAGCAGCAGGCGCGGGCGCTGCATCAGTGCGCGGCTGATCGCCAGCATCTGCTGCTCGCCGCCCGAGAGCGTGCCGGCCTGCTGCCCGCGCCGCTCGCGCAGCCGCGGGAAGTAGCCGAACATGCGCGCCATGTCCTGCTCGACCTCGGCCTTGCCGCGGCGCAGGTAGGCGCCCACGCGCAGGTTCTCCTCCACCGTCATGTTGACCAGCGTGCCGCGGCCGTCGGGCACGTGCGCGATGCCGAGCGCGGCGGTCTTCTCGGTGCTGTGGCCATCGATGCGCTGGCCCGCGAGGCGGATCTCGCCGGTGCGCCGCACCAGGCCGCTCAGCGCGCGCAGCGTCGTGGTCTTGCCCGCGCCGTTGGCGCCGAGGATGGTGGTGATGCCGCCCTCTGCGACCTCGAAGTCGATGCCCTCGAGCACGCGCGTGGGGCCGTAGAAGGCCTCGAGGTTCTTCACCTCCAGCAGCGCGGCCATCAGGCGGTCTCCGTGCCGAGGTAGGCGCGAACCACTTCCGGGTCGGCCTGGACCTGCGCGGGCGGGCCGTCGGCGATCTTGCGGCCGAAGTTCATCGCCACCACCTGGTCGGACACGCGCATCACCAGGTTCAGGTGATGCTCGACCAGCAGCACGGTCACGTGGAAGCGCTCGCGCACGTCGAGGATCAGCTGGCGCAGCCCGTCGACCTCCTCGTGGTTGAGGCCGGCCGCGGGTTCGTCGAGCAGCAGCAGCTTGGGATCGGCCACCAGCGCGCGCGCCATCTCCACGCGCTTGCGGGTGCCGAACGAGAGGTTCTTCACCGGCGTCTCGGCCAGCGCCGAGAGGTCGAGCAGGGCCAGCAGCCGCTCGGTGCGTTCGCGCACCTCGGCCTCCTCGCGCCGCACCGAAGGCAGGCGGAAGGCATTGGCGAGGTAGCCGGTGCCGGTGCGGCAATGGCGGCCCACCATCACGTTCTCGCGCACCGTCATCGCGGGGAACAGCGCCACGTTCTGGAAGGTGCGGCCGATGCCCGCCGCCGCGATCGCATGCTGCGGCTGCGCGAGCAGGTCGACACCGTCGAACACGATAGCTCCCGCGGCCGGCGTGTAGATGCGGCTCAGGCAGTTGAACAGCGTGGTCTTGCCGGCCCCGTTGGGACCGATCAGCCCGCAGATCTGGCCGCGGCGCACCTCGAAGGAGATGCCGTCGAGCGCCACGATGCCGCCGAAGCGCACGCCGAGGCCGCTGACGCGCAGCAGCACGTCGTCGGCGGCAGCGGTGGTGGAGACGGAGGGGGTTGTCATGGCGGGCAGTATTCGCCGCGCATCGCGGGCCCGTCAGTCCCCTGCCCGTGGTACAGGCCGCGCTGTCCCTTGCCACGGGGACAGACGTTGCGCGGCGGCGCTGCCACATTCGCCGCACTCCCCTCTTCCCACTCCTCATTCACTCATTCCCTCGTGGAGGCACAGCCATGGACTACGGACTGCAGGACCGCGTGATCCTCGTCACCGGCGGCGGCAGCGGCATCGGTCGCGCGATCGGCATCGAGGCCGCGCGCGGCGGCGCGCGCATCGCCGTCGTCGACGCGGTGGCCGAGCGCGCCACGAGCGTGGCGACCGAGCTGCGCGAACTCGGCGCGCAGGCCGTCGCGCAGACGCTCGACGTGCGCGATGCCGCCGCCTGCGAAGCCGCGGTGGCACGCATCGAGGAACAGCTCGGCGCCATCGACGGCATGGTGGCCTGCGCCGGCATCTCGCCGCCAGCGCCCGCCCACACCATGCCCGACGAGCTCTGGACCCGCTGCCTCGACGTCAACCTCACGGGCATGTTCCGCTCGCTGCAGCCGGTGGGCCGGCGCATGCTCGAGCGCCGGCGCGGCGCGATCGTCACCGTGGCCTCGATCGACGGCCTCGGCGGCCATGCGGGCCGCGCGCACTACAGCGCCTCGAAGCATGGCGTGATCGGCCTCACGCGCGCGCTCGCCATCGAGTGGGGCCGCTTCGGCGTGCGCGTCAACGCGCTCGCGCCGGGCGTGGTCGACACGCCACTGGTGCAGGCCAACATCCCGCTCGACCACCTGCAGTACGCGATGGTCGACCGCAACCCGCTGGGCCGCCTGTGCCGGGCCGAGGAGCAGGCCGGCCCCGCGCTGTTCCTGCTGTCCGATGCCGCGAGCTACGTCACCGGCTCGGTGATGACGGTGGACGGCGGCAGCGCCGCGGGCTTCTTCACGCGCTGGAACGGCGCCGACCTCGGCTCGCGCGCGCTGCTCGAGGCGGGCGCCTACGGCGCGCCCGACTGAACCGAACTCTTTGCACCACCCCTTGAAGGACGACCACCCATGAAGAACCTCTTCGACCTGCGCGGCGAGCGCATCCTGATCACCGGCGCCGGCGGCGCCATCGGCGGCGCCACCGCGCGCGTGTGCGCCGCGCTCGGTGCCGAGCTGTTCATCGCCGACCTGAAGGCGCCGACCGAGCTGGCCGACGAACTGAAGGCGCGCGCCGCCGCGCTCGACAACACGAAGCGCGACGACGTCAATGCACTGCTGCAGGACATCGGCGAGATCGACGCGCTGATCGACACCAGCGGCTACTACGTCAAGGGCGACTGGCTCGATGGCGGCGACGAATGGGAACAGCTGTTCGAGCGCACCATGGCCGTGAACGTGAAGGGCCCGGTCAACCTGCTGCGCGCCGCGCTGCCCGCGATGATGAAGCGCGGCAGCGGCCGCATCGTGCTGACCAGCTCGATGGCCGCGCGCAACGCGGGCTCGACGCTGGCGGTGGAGCCGGCCTACGCGGCCTCGAAGGGCGGGCTGTCGGCGCTGGTGCGCTACTTCGCGCGCCAGGCCGCGGCCTCGGGCGTGGTGGTCAACGGCGTGGCGCCGGGGCCGATCTTCACGCCGCTGCTGGTGTCGGCGAACCAGCCCTTCACCGTCGACCAGTACCCGATGAAGCGCCTGGGCCAGCCCGAGGAGATCGGCTGGCCCGCCGCCTTCCTGGCCTCGCGCGGCGCCAGCTTCACCACCGGCGCGGTGCTCGACGTCAACGGCGGCATGTGCTTCTCCTGAGCCGCGCATGACGACGCAGCCTGCGACGCCCACCGCGCTCGACGGCCTGTGGGAGCCGGTGCGCATCGGCCCCGTGCAGGCGCTCAACCGCATCTACCTGCCCGCGCACCAGGTGAGCCTGCCGCCGCCGGCCTATGGCGCCTACCTGGCCGAACGCGCGCGCGGCGGCGTCGGCCTGATCGTCACGCACGGCTTCCATGTGCATCCGGCCAGCGCGCGCGCCGGCGTGTCGCCGTGGGAGCCCGCCTGGGCCGACGCGGTGCGGGCCTTCGTCACGCCGAGCAAGCGGCTCGGCGTGCCGGTGATCGTGCAGGTCACGCACATGGGTGCCAGCGGCACGCGCCGCACCGACGACATCGCGCACTGGGGCGCCGTGCTCGCGCCTTCGCAGCTGGCCTCGCCGGTGCACCGTGCGATGCCGCAGCCGATGGAGGAGGACGACATCCGCGCAGTGATCGAAGGCTTCGCCGCCACCTGCGCCAACGTGCAGGCCGGCGGCGGCGACGGCGTGGAGATCCATGGCTCGCACGGCTACCTGCTGAGCAACTTCCTCTCGCCGTACTGGAACCGGCGCGATGACGAATGGGGCGGCGACACCGAGCGCCGCACTCGGCTCGCGCTCGAGATCGGCCGCGCGGTGCGCGCACGCTGCGGCAGCGATTTCGCGATCGGCATCAAGCTGAGCCTCGACGAGTACCTCGGCGAGGCCGGCACCACGCCCGAGGAAACGTTGCGCGTGGTCGCGCTGCTCGAGGCCGAGCGCCTGTTCGACTACGTGTGCCTCTCGCACACCGACTACCACCAGAACCACCGGCTGGTGCCGCCGCAGTCGAGCGGCGAGACCGCGCCACTGGCCGCCAACGCCGCGCGCGTGCGCGAGGCATTGCGCGGGCGCATCCCGCTGCTGATCCAGGGTTCGGTGCGCGACATCGCCACCGCCGCGAAGATCGTCGAGCGTGGGCAGTCCGACATGGTCGGCCTGGTGCGCGCCCAGATCGCCGACCCCGAGATCGTGCGCAAGGCGAAAGAGGGCCGCGCCGACCAGACCCGGCGCTGCGTGGGCGCCAACCAGGGCTGCTGGCGCAGGCTGGGGCAGAACGTGAGCTGCACCGTGAACCCCGAGGCGGGCCGCGAACTGCAGTTCGGTGCGGCGCTGCCGCGTCCCGCCGCCACGCCGCGCACGCTGCTCGTGATCGGTGGTGGCCCGGGCGGCCTCAAGTTCGCGGACAGCGCGGCCGTCCGCGGCCATCGCGTCACCCTGTGGGAACGCACGGACCGGCTCGGCGGCCAGATCCGCCGCGCCGGCCTGCTGCCCGACTACGGTTCGTGGAACTCCCTGGTCGACGACCTCGAGGCCTCGCTGCGCCGGCGCGGCGTGGAGATCGTGCTGCGCCGCGAGGCCACGGCCGATGCGGTGGCCGCCTTCGGCGCCG